>DTZN01000032.1 GCA_012961365.1 Hydrogenothermaceae bacterium | reverse complement strand
AGCTTACACTATCAATAAGGAGATGGCAGTGTCAAGTATGTAAAACAGTGCATGCTGTGAAGCAGGAAGCTCTCCAATTTATTGGAGAGTAGTTCACTTATCAAATAATTAAAGAGGTAATGACAAGAAAATTTTTTGTAAAATTGAAGTATTTTAACATGAACTTTCTTTTCGGCAAAAAAATTTTTCCTTTAAATTTAAAAAATTTAGATGTATTATATTTTTAACAAAAAACACAAAAAAAGGGGAAACCACTTTGGATATTTGGGGCAACATTGTATCTTATATAGCCCCTAGGTTAGATAAGGATAGTCTAAAACTTTTAAAAGGTATAAAAAGCATTGGATTGAAAGATGGAGTTTTAAAGCTTTATGCCCCAGATATAGTTTATAAAGACTGGTTTGAAATAAATTTTTTAGAAGAAGTTCAAACTCTTGCTTCAAAAATTGCAAGGCAAAAAATAGCAGTTAAGGTTTTATCAAAAGAAGAAGAGGAAATAAAACAAGAAAAAGAAGTTTTAACAAAAGAAATTCCCCAAGAAAAGAAAAATATCCCTGTTAATTTAAACCCAAAATTTACATTTAGTAATCTAATAATTGGAAACTGCAACAAAATAGCATATAAAGCCTGTATAGCTATTGCAGAGAACCCGGGGAAAATATACAATCCACTTTTTATCTATGGAGGTGTAGGCTTAGGTAAAACTCATCTGCTTCATGCAACGGCTCACTACATGCTTTCAAAAAACCCAGATGCAAACGTTATATACACAACTGCCGATGCGTTTATGTCTGAACTTATAACTTATATGCAAAAAGGTTCAATTTTAGATTTTAGAAGAAAATATAAAAATATAGACCTTTTACTAATAGATGATGTTCAGTTCTTAGTTGGAAAAGAAAGAACTCAAATAGAGTTTTACTATATATTTAATGCACTACATCTAGTTGGAAAGCAGGTTATACTTTCATCAGATACACCCCCTTCAAAGTTAAAAGGCATACAAGAAAGACTTTTAAGTAGATTTTCCAGTGGTCTTGTAGTTGAGGTTAGACAGCCAGATTTAGATACAAAACTTAGGATAATAAATAAAAAAGCTAAAGAAATGAAAATGGAAATTCCCCATGATGTTATTTTATTCATAGCAAAAACAGTGAATACAAACATAAGACAGCTCGAAGGTTCACTTACAAAACTAAAAGCTTACAGCCAAATAATGGAAAGGCCTATAACCCTTGATATGGCAAGGGGAGTTTTAAGCGATATACTAGAAGATATGAAAATAGAAGAATTTTCTATAGAGAAAGTCCAAAAAGAAGTAGCAAATTATTTTGCAGTTAACTTAAATGAAATATTAGGAAAATCTAGAAAAAAGAAAGTTGTAGAAGCCCGTCAAATAGCTATGTATCTTGCTAGATACTTAACAAATAAATCTTTAAATGAAATATCAAAAGCCTTTAAGAAAAAAGACCACACAACAGTTTTAAACGCAATAGAAAAAGTAGAAAAAAGAATTGAAAAGGACAGAAAATTTAAGTTAACAGTTGAGTTTTTAAGAGATAAAATATTAACTGGGTAAATCAACTACCCTTGAGAAAAGTCAAGGATTTTGCAGGGAGTTAAATGAGTTTTAAAAAGCAAAATTTTATAGAAAATTTTGGAGAGTTTTAATGGCTCACAGGTTATACCAAGAAGAAAAACAAAAAGCTGTTAATACCTTAAATGATATAAAAGTAAAACTTTATCAAAAAGGATGGTTTCCTGCTACAAGTGGAAATTTATCTTATAAATTACATGATAACCCTCTTTATTTTGCAATAACGAGTAGTGGCAAAGACAAATCAGTAGTAAGTCATGAAGATGTAATCTTTGTTGATAAAGATGCAATACCTATTGAAAATACAAAATTAAAACCATCTGCAGAAACCAAAATTCATTCTAAAGTTTATCAAAAAACAGATGCAGGAATGGTAATACATATACATACTGTTAACAATAATTTTATTTCTGAAATTTTCTTTGAAGATGGATTTGTTCCTTTAAAAAATATGGAAATGATAAAGGCACTTGATATATGGAAAGAAAACGCATATATAGAAGTTCCTATTATTGAAAACTGGTTTAATTTAGACAAATTAGCAGAAGAAGCAGGAAAAGCGATAAATCCACAAATTCCAGCAATTCTTATAAAAAATCATGGTATTTACGCATGGGGAAGGAACGAGTTTGAAGCTAAAAGACACATAGAAGCTTTTGAATTTATGTTTGAATATATGAAAAATATGATACTATTTAAAGGAACTAAGAAAATTTTTTAAATATCTTGTTTAAAGTAGCATTTGTTAATTCTTCTTTTAATATTTTAAGCATTAATAAATAAACAAAAATTGCTAATATAATTCCACCAAAAACAATAATATATTTGTTAATAACAAACAGTTTTAAAACAAGTATTAAAATACCAAAAATAAGAGAAGCTAAAAGAGATTTTAAAGCGGTTATAAAAATATTTTTTTTGGAATTTTAAAACTAAAAAATTTCCACATTAAAATAAATGAAGCAAAAGAAGAAATAGTTAATCCCAAAGCTATTCCAAATACTCCCATATCAAAGAAAAAAACTAGTCCTAATGCAGAAAAAAATCCTATTATTACCCCAATAAATCCACATAAAACAGGAGTTTTATAATCTCCAAGAGAAAAATAAGCACTTTTTAAAGGTTTTCCTGCAAGAGAAAAAATAAGTCCAATAGCATATCCTACCAATGCAAGATATGTATAAAATGTATCCTTTTCTTCAAAAGCTCCCCTAGTAAATAAAACTTGAATAATTTCATATCCTAAAATTAACATTCCAAAAGTTGAAGGTATGGAAGCAATCAAAGAAAATCTAATACCGTTTTCTATATCTAAAATAAAATTTTTGAAATCTTTTGATGCAAAATGTTTTGATAAAACAGATATTAAAGAATTACCAAGTCCATTTCCAACTATTCCAACAGGAAGTTGAAAAATTCTGTTTGCAAAATAAAGGTAAGAAATAACCCCTGCACCTATTAAAGATGCAAGAATTGTATTTAGTATGTAAGAAATTTGGTCTATCCCAAAAGTAAAAGTAGAAGGAAGCAGGTTTTGGAAAGTTTTTTTAACCTTAGGGTGTAGTTTTAAGGTAAACCTTATATAAAAACCCTCTTTTTTTGCTTGGTAAAACGTTAAAACAACTTGCAAAATACCACCAACTATTGCACCAATAGCAAGACTATATATTCCTAAATAAGAAGAAAAAAATAGAGAAAAAACAATAAATGATAAGTTTAAAAGTGCAGGGGAAACTGCTGGAATAAAAAATCTACCTTTTGTATTTAGCAAAGCCATAAAAAATGAAACAAAGCCAATAAGTATAAGATATGGAAAGACAATCTTTACACAATTAGATGCAGTTTCTAAAATTTCACTATTTTTTGAAAGCCCCGGAGCAATTACTAAAACTATAACTTTAGAAAAAGTAACTGCAAGAGCAGTT
>DTZN01000031.1 GCA_012961365.1 Hydrogenothermaceae bacterium | reverse complement strand
TTCGAAATAAATGTGCTCAAATTTTCTTTTAGTTTTTGGCATCTTTAGATAAAACCTTTTCAATTTTCCAGCCTAAAGGAATGTATTTGTCTAAGTTTTTTGCTTTAACCTTTACTGTTTCTTTGTAGATTTTGCCATTATATGTTATTTCTTTTGAAAGAACTACAAACATGTTTGGATATTTTACTTTCAAAATTTGCCAATCTTCTTTTTTATCTAAAACTTTCTTTAAGTTTGGGATCATAAAACGTTACATGTTTATAGTCAAATAAAAACTTATTGTAAAAAGAAAAAAGTCTAATAAATGAGCTCTTTATCGTCAAACACTCTTGCAGGTTTTGTTCTTTTAGATCCTGATCCTTCTAAATAAATTCTAAGTTCTTCTAAATCTTTATCTTTGTCTAAGTTTAATTGCAATACTGCCATTTTCTTTCCAGCTTTACTATTTTTTATCAAAATTTCACCGGGTTTTATTTCTTCTTTGCTCTCCTTCTTGTTTGAGTGAGCTTTTGCTACGTGTATTTTCAGTCCTTTCTGAGTTTTAAAAGTTTTTCCACAGTAAGGACATTTTCTAGCCATTTTTAGCATTTGCGCTTATGCAAATAAAAATTTTAGTATCTGAGCTATTTGCAAAAATGTTAAGAAAAAAGAAAAACAAAAAACTTGATAGGCAAATTTATTCATTTTCAAGCTTTTTTAAGAAATGTTCTAAAGCTTCTTTGACAATATCGCGCTTTGCTAAATATTTCTTTCTTTTTCTAAGATACAGCAATCTAATCTTAGTCACTAATTGCTCAAGTTCTTGTTTTTCTTGCTCATTGTTGCAGTAAACTGCAAAGAGCTTCATATTACTATAATGTTTTAAAAGTATAAATATATGATAGTGTTTAAAGCTAGAGTAAAGTTTTTAAACATGTCAGGCGTTAAAGGTTTTTAAATTTTAATGTATAATGATGATGTATGGAAGTCGAAAAGGCAAAAGTTGAAACAAAATTAAAGAAAAAAACAATAGCAAAAAAAGGAGCATATGGAGGCTATGTAGTATCAATAAGAAAGTTACTAAACAGGAAGTTAGAAGACGAAGAAGTAGAAAAAATAAAAAATAGCATTAATAAAAAGTTCAAAGGTAGAATATGTACTTTTGAATATTACAATAGTGTGGACAGTGATCTAAGAAATATCAATGTAGAAGAGTATAACAAATTAAAGCAATCGATGAGCGTTGGAGAAGTTGGTTATATATATTGTAATGCAACATTCAAGATCAAAAAAGTTACAAACAATTACATAGTGTTTGATATTGTAGAAGTAGATGACAAATTGCATCTCGTGAAGTATAAGTGTTTGCGTAGTAAGTATCTAAAAAGATTTACATATGACGAATTCATTGATATGATTGTAAAAGAATTCAAAGTAACAAGAGAAGAAGCAGAAAAAAGAACTATTTTAGATTGCATAAAGCATAGAACAGCATACTTCTTAGATAGAGAACCAGATGCAGTTATGAGATCATTTAGAGAATCTTTAGAAATTGCAGAGATAGAATTTGATATTTCAGAATTTCTAAAAACAAATGAAGAAGAAGATAATGAAATAAAAGAAATAATGAATGAAATAAGCAAACTTGTAGAAAAGTATTCAGAAGAAAAAGT
>DTZN01000030.1 GCA_012961365.1 Hydrogenothermaceae bacterium | reverse complement strand
GTTGCTGCAACATTTAAATTTCTAGGATACAACCTTACAGCATCTCTTGCGTTTCCTTCAAACAGCACTCCATATTTTCCATTAAAGCTGGCTGGATTCTTTCTAGTGATAAGGGTAACTTCCTCCACATGACCAGCTAGAGAGCTTATAGCATCTACCCCTGCCAGTGCACCAGATGGAATATATATCTTCCTCCTATATTTACTTGCTAATTCTCTTATCCTATTATAGAATTCTTCATTTGCACATATTGTAAGAGAATAATTTTTATTTTAATCTTATTGTTTCAAGGTTTTTAGGAGCTAATGTTTCAACTTTGAAAAGTTTATGTAAAACAGAAGCAAGTCCTACACATTTTGAATTTTCTCCATGGTTACACAAAATTCTTTGTGGCTTAGATTTTAAACGCTTAAAATAATTTATTATTTGCCTTTGATCACTATGCCCAGAAAGACCTTCTACAGTTTCAACTCTACATTTTATTTTTACAGGAACTTTTTTTCCATTAACTTCCATCGGTACTTCTTCCCAGCCTTTTTGAATTCTTCTTCCTAAAGTTCCTTCTGCTTGATAACCTACAAAGAGAAGTGTGTTTTTTTCATCTTCAGCAAGATATTTTAGATATTCTATAGCAGGTCCTCCTGTAAGCATTCCTGAAGTTGCTAAAATTACACACGGCTCTTCTGATTCAGCTACACTTTTTCTTTCAGAAGCAGAGCCAACTCTTTTAAATATATCACATAAAAATGGGTTAAATCCTTCTTTAAATATCATTTTTTGAAGTTCTTTTCCAAGATATTCAGGATATGCTGTATGTATTGCAAGTGCATCCCATAACATTCCATCAAGATACACAGGAAACTCAAATCCGTGTTTTGCAAGAATAACCATAATATCTTGTGCTCTTCCAACAGCAAATACTGGAATTAAAACTTTTCCTCGTTTTTCAATAGTTTCACTAACTATTTTCATTAAATTTTTTTCTGCTTCATTTCTCAAAGGCATTTTATCCATACCATAAGTACTTTCTGTAATTATTGTTTCACATCTCTGAAAATTATAAGATGCAGGATCAAACAAAGAACTTCTTTCAAATTTAAAATCTCCTGTATAAACAACATTATGCAAACCTTCGCCTATGTGAATATGAATTATTGAGCTACCTAAAATATGGCCGGCATTAAATAGAGTTAATCTCATATCAGGCGTTATATCTGAAACTTCTCCATATTCAAGTGTTATACATCTTTTTACAGCCTCTTTTATACCTTTAGTAGAATATGGAGCTTTTCCACCTTCTTTTTGTAAAAGCTCTATGTAATCCATGCATAATAATACCATTAAATCTCTTGTTGGTGTAGTGCAATAAAGTGGGCCTTCATAACCAAATTCATAAAGATAAGGAATAAGCCCACAGTGATCTAAATGAGCATGTGAAAGCACAATAGCATCTATACTTTTTATATCAAATTCTGGTACAGAAAGATATGGAAATTCATTAGTTCCTGGCTTTATTCCACAATCAAGAAGAACTTTACTTTCAGGTGTTTGAAGAAGCAAACAACTTCTACCTACTTCTCTAAAACCACCTAAAGCTGTTATTCTTATACATTCTGTTTCTTTCCAACCAGAATGTATTCTTCTCCCGACTTTATCAAGAAATTCCTTACGAAATGCAGACTCTCTATAAAGCATTTCTCTAAGAGTTTTTACAACTTCAGAAGGAATAGCAGGAACTCTTTTAACTCTTATATCCCACAAAATTTCTCTTTTTATTTTTCTTAGAATTTCTCCACCCTTTCCTATAGCAACTCCAGGCTTTTCTACTTCAACTGTAATTAATGCAAATTCAGGTTGAAAATTAATTTCTTTTATTCCTGCTTCCTTTGGCAACATTTCTTTTATAACTTGTTCAGCTTCT
>DTZN01000029.1 GCA_012961365.1 Hydrogenothermaceae bacterium | reverse complement strand
GAGCAGCTTGGTAGCTCGCAGGGCTCATAACCCGGAGGTCGAGGGTTCAAATCCCTCCCCCGCAACCATATTAATTTTATGGTTGTAGTTCCAAACTGGTTCTTAAATCTACACGCAATCCAGTAAAAGCTTTCTATTTTATATTTTTCTACTCTGACTTCTTCAAGCACATCTTTTCTTTTCCTATTTTCCAGCTTTCTAATCCATTTCTCGTAAAGCCTTACGTTTAAAAACCTCATCTTAAATTCCCTCCTTTTTGTGTTTGATAAAAATAATTACTGAATAGACTAAAAGAACTCCAAGCAATTAAAGGCAGAAAAGGCTGTATAAAAACCATTACAAGACTTATAGGTGAGCTTGTCTGAAGCAAAAAGGTAATAAACCCGATAATTAGCAACAGACCTACCAAAGTTTTCATCACAAACCTCCTGAAAAGTCCTTTCATATATATAAACGCAATTTTTTACATGGACCGTGGATGCACGCAGATGTAATTTGAAGTATAAATACAATAAGTAGAGAAAAGAGTTTTGCAAAAGAGCTTGAAAACCTATTAAGATAAGATTTGTAATTCAAAAAAATTTATTATACATTTAAGAATATTTTATAAAGATTACAATACCCTCAAAAAGTTGGGTAAATGCAAGAGTTCCTTGCAAAATTGGTTTAAGCCATATTCAAAATGACAAATAGCCTATTTTTATACAAATAACCTTTATTTCTTTTTAAATAATAGTATAAATACTTGTTTTTAGTTAAGTTTTAATTTTTAAGATAAAATCTATATTTTATGCGTCTTTGCGGGAATAGACATTTTTGACACATTGTAAAAATATATCAAATTTCAATACAAATTGGATATAGACTTGCGTAAGTTGTTGAAATTAAAGGATTATTTTAGTATTTAAGATTAGTTAGTCTTTTACAACTTTGTCTCAATTAGGAGGATGGTGTCAATTAAAAAAACTAGATGACAAGGAAGTTTCAAACTTTGCTGTAAAGGCTAAAAATTTCCTTAAAAAAACTATCATATAGTTAATTTGAAGAAGTAAAAATTACTAAAATTTTAGAATTTAAAACTTCTATTTGTAAGTTTTATAAATCCCTTCTCAATGTTTTTTTATTTTCCTCTTTTTCGTTAAGTTTATAATAAATACTGTATAATAAAAAAATTACCAAAATAAGATTAATCATATTTAAGATAGAAGATATAGTATGTATATTTTTAAATTTATCTTTTAAATTTTCTGCATCTTCTATTTTTCCAGAGTCTTTTAAAGCATAATATTTATTAATTGTAGCCTGCCCTAAAGGGAAAACTGTTTTATGAAGAGCCATATAAGAAATTATAAGAATTGATAAAGCAATAATTGGTATTTTTAATTTATTTATAATGGTTTTGTTTTTTATAGATAAAATTGCTATTAGAGAATAAACAATTAAACCTATTATCCATCCAGAAGCAAAATAATAGGGGAAGATACTATTCATAACTTCCCCTGCAAGTCTAGAATCAAATTTAGAAAAAATAGTAGGAGCTAGAATAAATGTTAAGAATATATTAAATCCTGTAAGTATTCCAAGTAATAATAAAATTAAAAACTTTATTTTATTAACCAACTAACTCTAACCCACTAAAGAAAAATGGTATTTCATAATCAGCTGATTCTTTTGAATCTGAACCATGAACCGCATTTTCTCCAATATTTGTTCCGTATAACTTTCTTAATGTTCCTTCTTCTGCTTCTGCAGGGTTAGTTGCTCCCATTATATCTCTAATTTTTGCAATAGCATTTTCACCTTCCCAAACCATAGCAACAATAGGTCCAGAAGACATAAATGTTGTTAGCTCATCAAAAAATGGTCTTTCTCTATGCACATAATAGAATTTTTCTGCCTGTTGTTTTGTAAGTTGTAGTTTCTTTAAAGCTACTAATTTAAACCCTTGTTTTTGAACATAGGCAATAATTTCTCCTTCAACACCTTTTTTAACTGCATCAGGTTTAATTAGCATTAATGTTTTTTCTACTGCCATAAATACCTCCGTTAGTTGGTTTTTATTTTTCCTTTTCTTTAGATAGTATCTTATAAAAAGAAAATACATTCAAGCCTATTACTATAAGCCAAGATATGACCATAAAAATAGCTCCATACGTATTAAGTAGATGCTGTGACATTTTCCTTACTCCTTTTGCTCCATGCATATTTAACAAATATGATAGAAATAATAATTAATCCAATTATAAATCCTCTAGCTATCCATACATTTATATTATTTTCAGCTAGTTTTGCTGGAAGTTGTTGGATAGACCAAGATACTAAGATTATCAAAAGTAATATAGGAGCTATATATTTCATTATGTAGTAAAACACAAATGGAATTTTTATGTCATTGTCTCTGGTAAGTTCTTCCCATGCTTTTTTAGAGTTGAAAAACCAGAAAAATACTAGTGCCTCAAACAATGCAAATACTACAAGTCCTAAAGTTCCAATCCAGAAATCCATTTCGTCCAAAGCTTTTTTGACAAATATAGGAATGTGGGCAACTATAAATAAAAACATTCCAAGAGTTAAAACTGCTTTTTTTCTAGAAAAATTAAATTCATCTTCTAGAAATGCTATAGCAGGTTGTGCCAATGCTATTGAGGAAGTAATTCCTGCAAAGAATAATAGTAAAAACCACAAAAATCCAAAAAATTCTCCATAGGGAATATTCGCAAAAATTGCAGGTAAAGCCATAAATCCAAGGTTAAATGCCCCATTTTCAGCTATATATTGTGTTCCTGCAACGCCAAAAAATATTACAGAAGCAACTATTCCTATAGAAGCTCCAAGAATAACCTCTGCAAATTCATTTACAGAAGCTCCTGCAATTCCATTTAACGCAATATCATCTTTAGGCTTTAAATACGAT
>DTZN01000028.1 GCA_012961365.1 Hydrogenothermaceae bacterium | reverse complement strand
TTCCCAATTCCCTATATGTGCAGAAATTAAAATTTTACCTTTTGAACCATTACTGATTAATTCTTCTCCCTCTTCTAAGAAAAAAATTTTTTCTATTTCTTTTGTTTGTATATATTGTGGTATTTTAGGAAGTTCAAAAAGAATTCTACCTATATTTTGTAAAGACTTTTTCCCTACTTGAAGTTTCCAATCTAGAGGTTTATCAGGAAAAGCTATGTTTAAATTTCTTAAAATTACCTTTTTTCTATATCCTAAATTCCAAAGGAGAGAGCCAAAACTCTCTCCAGTTTTTATACAAAAATCTCTATTTTGTTTTTGGATAAAAGAGACAAAACCTTTTGTAAGGTAATAAAGCATTAAATTTCACCTAATTTTTCAAGTTCCTTTTTAGCTCTATCAAAAATTTTTTTATCTGTTGGATACGAAAGTAAATTATCAACTTCTTCTATTAGATGAAACTTAGCTTCATCTATTTCTTCTTTTTGAGGAACTATGTCTCCACCTAAGTATTTCATTAGGTAGTAATATACAAATTTATGAATCCTAATAAGACCTGAGTTATACCAGTAGTCTACTTCTCCTAAGTAGCTTATAATTTCTGCATCTACACCTGTTTCTTCTTTAACTTCTCTTAAAGCAGCTTTATCTTTAGGTTCTCCTTTTTCTATGTTCCCCTTAGGAAAGCTCCATCTTGTTTTAACTCTAATAAGAAGTATTTCTAGCTTTCCTTCATCATTTTTTCTGTAAACTACTCCACCTGCGGAAAATTCCCATTCTGTTCTATCCACTTACTTACCTCCTTTTAGTTATTCGTTAAAATGAAAATCCACAAACTAACTATAAATGCACCAACTATATTTAAAATTAAACCTAATTTTACCATTTTTGAGATTTTTATTAAACGACTTGAATATATAATTGCATTTGGTGGAGTTGCAATAGGCAGCATAAAAGCAAAACTAGCAGAAACTATAACTCCTATAACTGGAAAAAGTGCATCTATATTCATATTTTGTAATGCCCCAATTATTATTGGAACAAAAGTTATAGTTGTTGCAGTGTTTGAACTAATTTCTGTTAAAAACACCATTGATAAAATAATTGAAAAAATAAATAAAAATGCCATATCAGAAGAAACTAAACTTGCTACTGAATTTCCTATATAAGAAGCAAGTCCAGATTTAACAATTAGCTTTCCTAAAGCTATCCCTCCGCCAAAAAGTAAAACAGTATCCCAATCTATACTTTTTAAATCATTTGTATCTAGTGTTGGTTTTCCTTTTTCTGACTTTAACAAAAATAGTAAAATAGCTCCAAGTATTGCTACTATTCCTTCTGGTAAATGTGCCTTAAGAAATTTATAAAGTTGTTTATTACCTAGAATATTTATAATTCCTGGTAATACCCAAAAAAATACTGTTATTAAAAACACTATAAGTGTATTGATTTCTCCTTTAGATAACTTAGGAAGTTTTTCTTTCTCTAAGTTTACTATCTGTTTAATTTTCGTGTAATCAAAACTAAATTTTTTAGTATGGAATTTTATATAAATTAGCAAAAATAAAAACATACTTATAGAAATAGGAAATACAATTAAGCTCCATTTTAAAAAATCTATTTCATATCCTACTTCTTTTAAAAAACCAATACCTACTAAATTAGTAGGTGTCCCAACTAATGTTGCAGTTCCACCGATTGAAGCTGTGTAGGCTAAAGCTAAAAGTAAATAAATTCCAAAATTTTTTGCATCTTTTATTCCTTCTTTTTCAAATAAATAAATTATTCCAACAGCAAGAGGGAGAAGCATTGCAGTTGTTGCAGTGTTTGAAATCCACATTGATAAAAAGAAAGATATAAGGGTAAAACCAAGTAAAATTTTGAATGGAGATTGGAGGAAAAAATCTTTTGATAGTAAATTTAATGCAATTCTTTTATCTAAGCCATATTTAGTCATAGCTCTAGCTATTAAGAAACTTCCTATAAACAATAAAATTACTGGATGACCGAGACTAACAAATGCTTCTTTGGCACTTGTAATTCCAAATACTACTGCCAAAGACACACCTAAAACTGCAGTTATTCCAAGAGGTAAAACTTCAAGAAACCAAAAAACTCCACAGAAAACCATTATTGAAAGTGTTAATTTTGCATTTGTAGATAAATCTAAAGGAAGTATATAGGACAAAGATGATAAAACAGGAGCTAAAATTATCCCTATTTTGTGTTTTTCTTTTTCAATACTTAGAAAATTAATCATTTAATAAATCCTAATTTATATTAATTTTTGCTTATTTTGAAACATATTTTTGAGTGTTATTTAATTTTCTTCATCTTCCACCCTTATTATTATCGATTTACCTTCAACAAAACCGCTATCTTGAATTTCCTTGACTGCAGATTGAAGATTATTTTCTGATGCTGTATGTGTGAGTATTACCAAAGGAACTGTTCCTTTTGGAAGTTCTTCCTTAATTTTATTTATAACTTTTTCTTTTTGTAAAACAGCTGCAATACTTATGTTATATTTAGCAAAAACTGAAGATATTTTAGCAAGAATTCCTGTTTTATCAGGAACTGTAAATCTAACATAGTATCTTGTGAAAAAGTCCTTTACTTTTGTTAGATTTAAATCTTTATGTTTCCAGTTCATAGATGTAATTTCAATTTCTCTTCCTATATTATTAGAAATGCTTTTTGCAATATCCACAATATCACTAACAACAGCACTTGCAGTTGGAAGGCTTCCTGCACCTTTACCATAAAACATTGTCTCTCCAACAGCATCACCTTCTACCATAACTGCGTTAAATACTCCATCAACTTTTGCTAATGGATTGTCTGATGGTAAAAATGTAGGATGAACTCTAACTTCTACTTCTCCATCATGACTTTTTGCAATTGCTATGAGTTTAAGTATGTATCCAAGCTCTTTTGCAAGTTCTATGTCCATCAATGATATGTTTTCTATTCCTTCGATATGAACTTTTGAGAAATCGACAAAACCCCCATAAGCTAAAGATGCTAAGATTGCGATTTTGTGTGCTGCGTCTGTTCCATTTATATCTAATGTAGGGTCAGCTTCTGCATAACCTAATTCTTGGGCTTCTTTTAAAGCTATTTCAAATTCTTTTCCTTCATTTAACATTGATGTTAATATATAGTTCGTTGTTCCATTTAAAATACCGTAAATTTTTGTTATTTGATTTGCAACTAAACCTTCTCTTAAAGCTCTTATTATAGGAATGCCACCAGCTACAGATGCTTCAAAACCTATTCTTATGCCTTTTTCTTCCGCTTTTAAGAAAATTTGCTTTCCTTTTTCTGCAAGAAGAGCTTTATTTGCTGTTACTATATGTTTTCCTTTTTCTATTGCTTTTAGAGCAAGCTCAAGGGGAAAATCAATTCCCCCTGTAAGCTCAACAATTATTGATATATTATCATCATTTAGTATTTCATCTAACGAATAAGCTTTTTTTTCTTCATGTAAAGGGTAGGCAAATTTTTTGTTCCAATTTCTAGTAAAAACCTTTTTTAAATTTATAAAAATCCCTGTTTTATCTTGTAAAAGTTGTTTTTTTTCTTCAAGTATTTTTGCTACACCATTTCCAACAACTCCATAACCTACAATTGCTATATTAATTTCTTTCAAATTAACCTCCTTTAGCAAGTCTTATAACTTCATTTACAAGTTTTTCTATACCTTCTGCAACATCTTTTATTGTTTTTCCTTCCATGTAAGCTGGAGTTGATACTATTTTATGCTCCTCATCAACTAAAGCTTCTGATACAGGACATACTAAATGTTGTTGTCCCATAGCTTCAATAGCTTTTGCAACATCTTCATCGCTACCTATTGTAAGTTTAGCTTTTGCTTCCCTTAGTGCTGATGCAACAATAACTGGAGATATACATACTGCCCCTATAGGTTTTCCTCTTTCAAACATTTCTACAAGCAATCTTTTTACTTCAGGAATTACTTCTGCATCTGCTCCTTTTTCTAAGAAATTTGAAAAGTTCTTAGCAACACCATATCCACCTGGCATAATTAAAGCATCAATATCATCTGCTAATACTTCATTTATATTTTTAATATTTCCTCTTGCTATTCTTGCTGCTTCAACTAAAACATTCCTTTCCTCATTCATTTTTT
>DTZN01000027.1 GCA_012961365.1 Hydrogenothermaceae bacterium | reverse complement strand
CTATACCTTTAAAATCTTTCTTTGCAACAAAACTGAAAACTAAAGAAGGAGAAATATCAACAGAAAAGGTAAAATATCTTATAAAACAAGTTATAGAAAAAGAAAATAAAACAAAACCTTTAAGCGACGAGAATATTTGTAAAATACTAAGAAAAGATTTTGGTATAAGAATTGCCAGAAGAACTGTTGCAAAATATAGGGAAGAATTAAATATACCAGATTCAAGGAAAAGGAGGGTAATAAAATGAGAGTAGAACATGTTGGTAAAAACATTCAACTGACAGATTTTATTAAGGATTACACAGAACATAAGTTAGAAAGGTTATTACCTTACATCAAGGATATAGATATATCCGAAGACTCTGTTCAAGTAAAGGTTATATATGATTTTGAAAAACATGGACATAGAAATAGAGTTGATATGCATATAAATTTCAATACTCCAGGAGGAGGAGTAATACATGCATGGGAAGAGAGCAATGATTTATATTCAGCTATAGATTTTGTAATAGATGAGGTAGAAAGACAATTAGTTAGACTGAAAGCTAGAAGAAAAGAAGAAAGAAGAAGACTTGCAAAATTAAAAGAGAAAGAAAGAAGAGAAGCATTAGAAGAAGAAAGTATCAAGAGACCTTTAATTGTTTTAGAACCAATGCCATTAGAAAAACCTTTAACAGTAGAAGATGCAATGATGCTACTTGAAGAAACAGGAGCATTTTTCTTACCATTTAGAAACGCAGAAAGTGGAGAAATAAACGTAATTTATAGAAAAA
Source organism: Hydrogenothermaceae bacterium (assembly GCA_012961365.1). Taxonomy (GTDB): domain Bacteria; phylum Aquificota; class Aquificia; order Aquificales; family Hydrogenothermaceae; genus Hydrogenothermus. The sequence continues at coordinate 1,100 of DTZN01000027.1, read as the reverse complement.
AGGCAGGGAATTACGGTCTTATAGCACCAGGGGTGTAAATCCCTGCTTTTGTTATTGACAATAAATATATATGTCAATTATGTTTAATATTATCAATAAAATTTTAACTATGAGTTTATGTTATGGTAAATTTTATTGCTTTTGTAATATTATTAATTTCTTTAATATCTTATGCAAAATCACCATCAGATAGTTTAAAAAAATTAACAAAAAATATATATGGAGTCTTTGGAGTTCCAGAACAGGTAAATAGTGAAAATAGGGGCTTTATATCTAATGCTTATTTTTATATATCCGGCAAATACATAGTTGTATTTGATGCCTTAAGTAGTTATGAGCTTGGAAAAGAGCTAATATCAGCTATTAGGTCTGTATCTAGTAAACCTATAAAATATCTTATTATCACCCATTACCATACTGACCATTTCTACGGGATTCAGGCATTTAAGGAAATTAACACGACAACTATAGCTCATAAATGGGCTTATGAATATTTATCAGACCCATATGCAACTCAGTTTTTTAAATCTCGAAAAAAGGTATTAGGTAAACATTTAAAGGGAACAAAAATAATCCCTCCAGATATAGCTATAGACAGTGAAGCTATAATAGATTTAGAAACAGAAGTCATGGAAATTAAACAAGTATGCAAAGGCCATACAAAAGGAGATATTATTATTTATATACCAAAAGAAAATGTTTTAGTAGTTGGAGATTTGATATTTGATGAAAGAGTTCCTTTCCTAGGTTCTGGAAACTCTAAGTCTTGGATAAAATGTATAGATGAAATTATAAAGCTAAAACCTAAACTGGTCTTACCTGGTCACGGAACTGTTCTTTTTGGTCAGGAAAATATAATAAATAAAGCTAATTTTACAAAGCAATATATTTTAGACTTGAGAAATATAATAAAAAGATGGATTGATGAGTTTGGATATGATGTTGATTATGTAAAAAGTAAAATAGTAAAAGCTATGATAGAAAAAAATCCAAAGTATAATTTATCATTTTATAGTGATAAAGTAAAGCCTGTCACAACTCTCATGATGTCTGCTAACTATCTTCAAAAGAACTATGATGAAGAGATGATTGAACACATG
>DTZN01000026.1 GCA_012961365.1 Hydrogenothermaceae bacterium | reverse complement strand
GTTGAAGATTTTGGTAATTTTGGATTGCCTAGAGATGCAGAGGTTTTATTACTAATAGAAGTAGATGGACATCCTAAAGCTGTTGATGAAGAAATTGTGGAAGTTGCTAGAATTTGCGAATTAAATGGTGCAAAAGTAGAAATAGCAAAAACAGATGCAGAAGCAGCTAAACTATGGGAAGCAAGAAGGGCTTTATCTCCTGCTGTTGCAAAACTTGGTAGAACAAAAATAAATGAAGATATAGTATTTCCACGAAGTTATCTCCCAGAAGCTTTACCAAGACTTAGAGAAATAGGAAGAAAATACAATCTAAAAATGGTAAATTTTGGGCATATTGGTGATGGAAATGTTCATGCAAACTTTATGATAAATGGTTTAGACCCTGATGAAGTCACAAGAGCAGAAAAAGCTGTTGAAGAAGTATTTAATCTAGCATTAGAATATGGTGGTTCAATAACTGGAGAGCATGGAGTTGGTATAACAAAAGCAGAATTTATGAAAAAACAGTTTAAACTTCAAGAAATGGACATTATGAGAAAAATAAAAAGAGTGTTTGACCCACAAGATTTAATAAACCCGGGGAAAATGGACATAGATTAGTCCATTTCCTCTTTTTTACTTATCTTTTCAAGATATCTTTTAGCCTTTATGTTGATTGGATCAAGTATTAAAACATCATTAAATATTTTCTTAGCTTTGCTTAAATCATTTGTTTTGTAATATATAATTCCAAGTTCTACTAAAAAATTTGTATCTGTTGGATATAATGCCAGCATCTTAGATACTACTTTATGAGCATTTGTGTAGTCTTTTAATTCTCTTAAAGCAAAAGAAAGCCTTAAATTCCCATAGTAATTGTAAAAATCTATTTTTAATATTTGATAACACATATCCACAGCATCTTTATATTTCCTTTGAGCAAGTAATGGGAGTGTATAGCCAAGTTTTGCCTCTAAAGAATAAGGAAATATCTTCATAGCTTTCTTGTAATGATATATTGAATTTCTGTAGTTTCCCTTTATGTAGTATAACCATCCAAGTCTTAAATTTACCGTGTATCCATTTGGATATTTATCATAAATAGGCATTAATGCTTTTATTGCATCTTCGTAGTTTTGCATTTTTTCAAAGTTATAAGATTGCCAATAATATTTTTTTATTTCTTCATTAGTTAATGAAAATGCAAAATAAACAATAGATAAAACAAAAAAAAGAATTTTTTCCACGGTCGTTCCCCCTTAAAAATGCAAATTAAATTTAAAAACTAAAGCCTGCTCCTAGCATTACAGTTGTTAAATTAGCTTTATTTATGGAAAGTTCATCTCTAAAGGTTTCGCTAAAAATGGATAATGTTATACTTGAATTTCTATTTATTATATACCTAATGCTACCGCCTAATCCGTATAACCTTTCTTCTGCTACGTTATAAACTAAAAATCCTCCATTCTTTACTGGAAATACTGTTTTACCTATATATCCGATACCAGAAAATACCCAGTTTTTTATATAATAATTAAAACTTCCTTCTAAAGACAAATATGTATCTTTACTAGTTGGGCTATTAGAAATATATATTAAATAAGGTTTTAAAGTTATATATGTTCTTCCTTCTTTATAATAGTTTCCTTTACCATAAGTAAAAATACCATTTATTTGAAAAACCTTTAAAGAAGAATTTCCACTATAACTGTAATTAGGATAATAACTAAAGAATGTTTCACCCCCTATTTCCCATTGATAAGGTTTAAATTTAGAATAACCTAAGATTGCAATAATTCCATTATTAGTATTTCTATATGGAGTTATTTTATCTTCATCATTGCTTATAAAATGACCTCCAACTCTTAATTTAGAATAACCATAGTAATAGGTATAAGCGATAGATATATCTATTTGATTTAAAGTTGCTCC
>DTZN01000025.1 GCA_012961365.1 Hydrogenothermaceae bacterium | reverse complement strand
TAGTACAAATATAATTATAGTTGTACTAATAAACTACATTTGCAAAAACAGAAATAAATGTGCAAATTCAAGAATTAGAAAAAACGGCAAAACAAGTAAGAAGAGATAAAAGCTTCATATCCTAATGCTAACATAGTTAATATGAGAGGAAAACTTTGGGTAAAAAATCCTTATATGAATAAGAACATTGTATGAAAGGTATATAAATACCAATTTATACTCATAATCGCCATAAAGAATAAAGGGAATGCTATCCGTATAGGGCGAAATTCATCTTCAACTTTAAATGCATAATATATTTGATATAAAAACAATGTTAGAAATATCAGTCCACCTACTATCCCCAGTTGTACAAATATCAGCATATACATATTATGAGGATGGGTTATATGCGTTTTATACAAACTTTTAGAATTAACTTTCTTATACTCGTCCATATAGTCTCCAGTACCTACACCAAGCAAAAAATTCTCCTTAAATACCTCATAATAATTTTTATTTAAAGCCATCCGTACACTAACAGATGTATCTTGTTTACCTGGAGAAAATTGTATTGCTTGAGTTATACCTTCATCTATTCGTATTTTAAAAAATGACAAATTATTATACGCTAATAAAAATATTATGCTAGTTGCTATACTAAAAAAAAGTAATCCTTTAAATATTTTTCCTTTAAAATATCCTAATATTAATACTAAAAATAAAACAAAAAAACCTACCTGTCCCGCACGTCCACCTGTTATAAAAAGATTAATAATCATAGTACCTGCAAATAACAATGAAATGATTTTTTGTACTACACCTTGATCTTTATAAAAAAGTATAAAATAAAGTAACAGAAATGATGACATTGCCACAAATGGTGAATAATTTGTAGATTTCATGAGAGGAGAAGGATAGTTCTCTGTTGCGTACATAAACTGTGGAATAATATCAAACCAAACAAGATAGGTTAAAATCTCTGAGATCATCATACCTAAAACAAATGCTTGTAAGTAATATACTATATGTTCTTTTTTGACATACATCATTAAAAAAGGGACCCACATTAGTTTTTTAACACGACTAAATGTTTCTCCTGCTATTTGAAGATTTTCACTCCATAAAAACCCTATCACATGCATCAGCACTAAAGCAAAAATAATATATGTTAACGGATTACGCTTAACAAGTTCAAACCTTTCTTGATAACGTCTTTCATATAAAAAAAGTAATACCAATAAAACTAATATAAGATTAGTCACAGCTACAGATGTCGCGATAAAAAATCCTAGCCCAATGATAAGATATGAAGCGACTAAATCACTGTCATTAAGCATTATAATTTTAATTCTATTTAACATTTTTTCTCTCTTCTTTATACTTCTCAAAACTTCGATCCATAGCAACTGTCTTTGAACCTAACCAGGGAAAGTGTCCATAGAGTATAGAGATTTCTCTTTCTGGATTGTTATCATGCTTGATAGCATACAGATAAAGTGCTGAGGCAAGAGATGTTCTATCTGCTCCTGCTTTACAGTGAATAAGCAAAGGTTTTGGTGCATTTTTGATTATCTCGACAATTTTGTCCATTTTGTCTATACTTACTTCTTCTCTATCTCCTATAGGATAGTCATAACGTACAACACCCATCTCTTTTGCAATAGCCACTTCATTTTTATACCAACTTTTATTTTTAGCTTTTCGTATTTTTCTAAGATTTAGTATCGATTTAATTTCATGCTTTTCTATATAAAAAGGTAAATTATATGAAAAAAGTTGTGCAGAACGGTACACATCTTTATCTACTTTATGAAAATTACCATATATAAAAAAGTAACTTGCCCATAAAATTATAATAAGAAGTATTGGTAAAAATATATATTTGAATATTCGTGTCAAAAATTGTTTTAAATGCATTTTTTTCCTAAAGATTTATAAAAATTCGTCTTTTAAGTGTTGGATAGATAGGATAATTTTCTATATTCTTTAACCATCTCTCTACCATAGTAAAATCAACCTCTCGTAATTCTTCTGTGATTATTCCATCCAACACATCAATAAAACTATCATAGTTTTTTTGGTATTTCAATGGGATAATACGTAATGTATGTTCTATAATCCTTATATAATCATACGCTTTTTGTACTTCAAGAGTTAAATTTTCTGAAGGATAGTATTCAAAATCAATCACTTTCATCTGCCCATTATCCAATATAAAATTTTTCAAAGTAGCGTCTAAATGTGTAATATCTAAATGATGTAAATGATTATAGACCTGTATAACATCTATCAATATATCCCATACCTTACTTTTGTCCTCCATAAGAGTATCAAAACCTCTTTCTCCTTCAAGATATTCACATACTACCCCATCATCAAATGCATATAATAAATTTGGTGTAAGATTGTATTTCCCGCCTTCCTTATATGCTTGGGTTTCTTTAGCTAAACGTTTTTGTTTATTAAAACGTAATAAAGCCAAATCATTCTTTTCTTCTTTTTTATCTGTTATTGCAAGTCTTAACATTGCAAATTTTTTTTTATCTTTCAATAGTAAATAGTTAATATCTGCTCCACCAAAAGAAGAAAACTCGAAAGTTATATCTCCAAACTCCTGTTTCAATAACTGCCTTGTATCTCGAATTTTCAAACGATTTATATATAAAGTTGTCATATTTTTTATAAATTTTTTTAGTTTTCGCATTGTCTCTCACCCTCTAGTTGAAACAATATATTTTGATAATATGCAATGTGTTCCTTTGCTATATGTGTTAACAAGAATTTATTTCGATTTATTTCACCTAACTCTCTAAAATATTTTACTCTTCTATCATAATTTTGATGAATTTCTCTCACTTTTTCAGAAATATGAAACCCCTCTATTAAAAATTTCTCATTTAGTATTTCCACGGCACCACTTACTTTTG
>DTZN01000024.1 GCA_012961365.1 Hydrogenothermaceae bacterium | reverse complement strand
ACTGGAAATGGTAATTTTGTTTCTCTTCCTCTAACTGCTTTTTTTCTTTCTTCAAGTCCCCATCTTAGTAAATTAGATGCTATAATATCTGATACTTCTTCATCAAATTCAGAAAAATCAAAAACATTGATATATCCAGATTTTATTTTTTCTATTAATGGAGGTGTTCCAAGTTTTATAATATGTCCTAGTTCTAAAATTGTATCTTCTAACTTATTCAAAACTTCAAATAAAGAGTCTTTATTAACCCTATCTTCTGTTTCTTGTAGTTTTTCTATTTCTTCTTTTAATCTTTTTAAAAAGTTTTCAGTATCTATGTAGCTTTGCCAGTTTTTTCCTTTTTCTGCTTCTAGATTATTTATTAGATTTTCAAATGCTTTTCTAAAATATCTATACTGAATATGAGCATTTTGTTTTATACCAATAAACGATGCAAACTCTTTTGCCTTTAAATAAGCAGGGTTTATAAATGGGGTTATTTTATTTACAACATTTTTACCATTTCTTGTTAGTTTTGCCTCAGAATATTCTCCATGGAAATCAAAAACTACAGCAGTTCCACCTAAATTGACAATGTTTTTAAGTAAAACAGATACAGTGTTTGATTTACCAGCCCCAGTTATAGCAAGTATTGCTAAATGTCTTAACACTACTTGATTAATATTTATAAAAACAGGAACCTCTTCTTCTTCTGATAATAGTTTTCCTATTCTAACAAAATTTTTGTTTTTTTCTCCAAAGATTTTTCTAAGAATGCTTGCTGGTGCTTCATAAATTGGTGATGCTGGAAGTGGCGGAGTTTTAGGCATTTCTAAAAATACTCGATTACCTACATCTATAATTTTACCAATTATGCTAATTTCCCCTTTTATTATATCTTGAGAAGACGAAAATTTTCTAAAATCTTCTGCTTGCTTAGGACTTTTTATATTTTCTGCTATATAAGGATTTTCTCTATAAAGATATTGTATCATTCCAAGAAGGTTATGCTTTTGTTTGTTTTCTTCATACTCTAATATTACAAACTGACCAAGTTTTAAAGGTATATTTGATACAAAATTAACTTTATTTGGTTTTGTCTGCCCAACACAAACACCTATTTTTTTCATTCATACTTTTCCTTTTTTAGTTATTGTTAACCTATAAGTATATATAATATATATGTATATATAATATATATAAACAAAAATAAATAAAGGGCTACTCACATGCACAAAATATTAATTATAGAAGACGAAGAAAGTGTTATTAGAGTTTTATCAAAAATACTAAAAGAAAAAGGATTTTATGTTGAAATTGCTAGAACCAAAAAAGAAGCCCTAAAAAAACTTTCAACGCAAACGTTTGACATTATTCTAAGTGATTATAGGCTGCCAGATGGAAGTGGATTAGAAATATTAGAGTTTTTTAGGGAAAGGGATAAAATTACTCCTTTCATAATAATAACTGCTTATGGCTCTATAAATGGAGCAGTTGAAGCACTTCATAAAGGAGCAAATCATTATATTCCAAAACCAATTGATTTTGACAACTTACTGAAGATACTTTCATTTTACATAGAAAAACAAGAAGATTATGATGATTCTAAAGAAGAATTCGCAGGTATAATTGGAAGAAGCAGAAAAGTAAAAGAACTTTTCCATGAAATTTCAATTGTTAGTAAAAGTGATGCTACGGTTTTGATAGAAGGGGAGAGTGGAACAGGAAAAGAACTTGTTGCAAGGGCTATACATAAATTATCAAAAAGAGCAAAAAATCCATTTATTGCTGTAAATTGTTCTGCAATTCCACTTGAACTTTTTGAAAATGAACTTTTTGGACATGAAAAAGGAGCTTATACAGGAGCCATAGGTAGAGAAGTTGGAAAAATAGAACTTGCAGGAGAAGGGACTTTATTTTTAGATGAAGTTGGAGAACTTTCTTTAGTTGCTCAGGCTAAATTACTTAGAGTTTTACAGGAAAAAGAATTTTTTAGAGTAGGTGGAACTAAGTTAATTCCTATGAAATGTAGAATTATATGTGCAACTAACAGAAATTTGGAAGAAATGGTAGAGAAAAAGGAGTTTAGGGAAGATTTATTTTACAGAATAAATGTAGTTCATCTAAAAATACCTCCTCTTAGAGAAAGAAAAGAAGATATTCCTTTACTTGCAAATCATTTTTTAAATAAGTTTTCTAAACAAAATGAAAAGCAAATTTATGCAATAGATGATACAGCCTTAGATGCCCTTATGGAATATAACTGGCCAGGAAATGTCCGTGAGCTTGAAAATGCAATAGAAAGGGCAGTTGTAATGTGTCAAGAGGGAATAATTAAAAAGGAACATCTTCCTCCTAGAATTTTTAGGGAAACTAAAAATGAAAATGAATTACCATTGGGAGAATTAAGCACTACTAACTTATTAGAATTAGAGAAAAGACTTATATTAAAAGTTTTAGAAGAAGAAAACTGGAATCAAACGAAAACTGCAGAAAGACTAGGTATATCTAGAAAACAACTTAGAACAAAAATGAAAAATTTTGGCCTACTTCCTTAAATATTTAGTTCCATTTGGAACAATTTTTAAAAATCTTTTTGGACTTTTTGGAACAAAGTATCTAAAAGATCAATCCCAGTATTCTTAATATTGCTTGTTTTATCTTATTTCTTAGTTTTGGCATATCATTTGCTTATTTAATGAATTGAGTATCAAAGACAATGTTTTTTAAGATAAAAAGGAGGTTAAAAATGAAATTAAAACTTTTTACAGCATCAGTAGTTTTACTTGGGGGTTTTAGCTTAGCTATTGCTGGAAATTGTCCAGGGGTTGAGTCTCCTGATGGAAAGAAAGTATTAAAAAAGGATATGAATCCTCATCCTAGATTATATGCGATTCCGTCTAATTGTAAACTTGATAATCCTAAATTTGTAGCCAAGATGGCTGAAAAAGGAAAGAAACTTTTTAACAACAAAAAAATTGCTAACTGTGTAGCATGTCATAATGCCCCTGGCTCTGTTGGAGCAGGGAATATTGGACCAGATTTAACTGGTTATATGTCTACACTATTTAAAGCTCCTGATGCAAGAGGACAAAAGAAAAGCATAGATTGGATTTATCAAAGAGTAGCTGATTACAGAGTTCAAATTCCTGAAGAAATGAGAAATCCAAAAAGTCCTAAATTTGTTCCATATTACAACATAATGACTGTAAACCTAACAACAGGAAAACTCTCATATGATGATGTATGTGCTATTACTGCATTTTTAATGACTCTAAAGTAATGGAGTGAGTTTTGAAGAAAGTAGTGGCTATCATGCTTTTTTCTTTAGGATTTGCTTTAAGCTCAGTAGCAAAAATTAACTGGGAAAAATACGAAAATGCTTTTAAAAAAGCTAAAAAGGAAAAAAAATTAATAATGATTTACATCTATTCGCCAGAGTGCCGTTATTGCAAAGAAATGGAAAAAACAACTTTTCAAGATGAAGAAGTTCAAAGGACAGTTAATAAATACTTTATTCCTATTAAGGTCAGAAAATGCTCTGAAGATGGATTAGAAATAAGAAAGGAATATGGATATCTAGGAACACCAACTTTCCATTTTGTGGAAGCACATGGGAAAAAAATAAAGAGTATTTTTGGGGCATGGAAAAAAGAAGACTTTTTAAAAATTCTTAAATACTTTTATGAAGGACATTACAAAAATAAAAGTATGACTAATTATTTTATTGAAAATTAAAAAAATTTGGAGGTTATATTAATGAACAGAAGAAACTTTTTAAAAATGACAGCTATATCTGGAGCTGTTTTAGCTGTATCTCCAAAACTACTTCCAAACACTGAGGCTAAAGCAGAGCCAAAAAAAATACCTTACGAGAAGGTATT
>DTZN01000023.1 GCA_012961365.1 Hydrogenothermaceae bacterium | reverse complement strand
TGAAGAGTAAGTTTGGGATCAAGTCGTTGAGACAGTTGGCATCTGAGTTGGATACTACGCCCTCAACTGTATGGGACGATTATTCCCACATCAAGGTTGTTAAGATGCGATGAGTGCAACCTGTGTTGTGGCACCTCCTATTAAATCAAGGACATCTTTACAAACTATTAATCCAATTAAATTATTTTTAATTTAATTAAAGTTTAGCAAGAAAAAAATAATGAAGAAAAATCCAAGGTAAATATCGTTGATTAAAGGTTTAAATTTAAAAAGCTTTAAAAGTTTTAAATTATATTCAAGATTTTTATTTTTTAGGTCTAAAAATTTGTATAATTAACACTTTATTTAAAGTATAATAAAATAGAATTCAATTTAATGGAGGGATTGAATGCCAGAAAATAAAAAAATAAAACTTGCTATAGCTGGGATTGGAAACTGTGCTAGCTCTTTAATTCAAGGAATTTTTTATTATAAGGAAAAACAAAATATAGAATCTAGCGGTTTAATGCATTTAGATGTAGGTGGATATAAGCCTTGGGATATAGAAGTTGTAGCTGCATGGGATATAGATAAAAGAAAAGTTGGAAAAGATGTATCGGAAGCAATATATGAAAAACCTAATTGTACGGCAGTTTTTTATCCTAATGTTCCAAAATATGAAGTTAAAGTTAGAAAAGGCCCTGTGTTAGATGGTTATGCTAAACACATGGAGGAATATCCTGAAGATATAAGATTTGTTTTATCTGATGAACCTGAAGATGATTTAGATACAGTTATAAATGTTTTGAAGGAAAGTGGAGCAGAGGTTTTGATAAATTATGTTCCAGTTGGAGCAGAGAAAGCGGCAAGATTTTATGCAGAAGCTTGCTTAAAAGCAGGAGTATCTTTTGTAAATTGTATGCCTACATTCATAGTTTCTGATAATGAATGGGCAAAAAAATTTGAAGAAGCAGGAATTCCAGTTGTTGGAGATGATATAAAATCTCAAGTTGGAGCAACAATAACTCATAGAGTTTTAGCACAACTTTTAATTGATAGAGGAGTTAAATTAGATAAAACTTATCAGTTAAATGTTGGTGGAAATACAGATTTTCTTAATATGTTAGAAAGGTCTAGATTAAAAACAAAAAAAATTTCAAAAACTGAGGCAGTAACATCTTTGCTTCCTTATGATATAGGTTGGGGGAATGCACATATTGGACCTAGTGATTTTGTCCCATGGTTAAAAGATAGAAAACTTGCATTTATAAGACTGGAAGGAAGGCTTTTTGGAGATGTTCCTATGAATATAGAATTAAGACTAGATGTAGAGGATTCTCCAAACAGTGCAGGCTCAGCAATAGATGCAATAAGGTGTGCTAAAGTTGCTAGAGACAGAGGTGTAGCAGGACCTTTATACTCAATATCTGCATATACTATGAAACATCCTCCAATACAATATCCTGACTGGAAAGCTAAACAAATGGTAGAAGAATTTATAAATGGAAAAAGAGAAAGATAAATTTTCAGGGGGAGGGACTAATCAAATATTTTGCTAAAATCTATTTTAAATTTGCAATTTTCTATGGTTAGCTCAACTATTTCTTTAGAAAAATCCTTATATTTTATATATTTGCCATTGTTTAATACAAAGGCTTTTGCTTTTTTTATTTCTGGAAATACTAGTATATAAAATTTAACTCCCTCTTTTTCATAAAGTTCAAATTTTAATTTTTCATCTTTTTGAGCTGTGCTTTCAGAAACTACTTCAAAAATAACAACAGGTGCTTCTAATATTTTATTTTTTATATCTTTACATATTATAAAAACATTAGGTCTAACAACTGTATGCTGGTCAATAATATAATCTGTATCTATACCAACTTTACATTTTGGACAGTTATTTTCTAGTTGTTCATCAATGTATCTGAATATTTTTCCAACTATTCTTTGATGCTCAAAACTTGGAGATGCTAGAGCATATGGAACACCATCTATTAGTTCCCAGTTTCCTTCCCATTTATTATAATCTTTTACTGTGTAATTTGGAGGATATTTTAAAGCTAAACTCATTTTTTTTCATCCTGATTTAAATTTTTTTGCTAATTTAAAATTATGAAAATATTTATTTCAAGTCAAATATTTTGTGTATTTGAGGAATAACTCTTATTTCTTGCTGATATTTTTCTAAAATCAATTTTTGTAGATTTAAAGCTTTTTGAAAAAAATTTTTTTTATTTCCTTCTGGTTGTAAGATTACAGGAAAAGATAAAAACTTTTTTACTATATCTTCTGTTAAAAACTCATCTACAATAAGCTTAATTTCTGATATATAGTTTTTTAATTTACTATCAACTTTATAATCACTAAATGGTTTAGGAGAGCATACTATATGTATCTGATTAATATACTTTGTATATAAATTTTCAATGCTTTCTCTAAATATTGTTCCATTAGTTTCTACTATGACGAAGAATTTTTCTTTCAACAAAGTCTCAAATATAATATCAAATCCTTCATTAAATAAAGGTTCTCCTCCTGTAATACAAACTTTTTTATTTTTTTGGTTTTTTATAATATATAAAATTTCATCTAAAGTTAATTCCATATAATCAGTAGTATCATAGGAATATTTAGTATCACACCATACGCATCTTAAATTACAACCCTCAAGTCTTATAAATATAACAGGGTAGCCTATTAAACTACCCTCACCTTCTATAGATGAAAAAATCTCTACTACTTTGATTTTTTCCATTAAAAACTTTTATTTGAATTGATTAAATTTAGAAATTCATTTCTAGTTTTTTCGCATTCCTTAAATACACCTGTTAATTTACTTGTTACTGTATAAGAAGACGGGTTTTTTACCCCTCTCATAGCCATACACAAGTGAATAGCTTCCAATATAACTGCTACCCCTTTGGGATTTAATTCATTTTCTAGATATTCTGCTATTTCTGCTGTTAACCTTTCTTGAACTTGAGGTCTGTATGAAAATTTATTCACAACTCTAACAAGCTTAGATAATCCACAAACTTTACCATTGGGAATGTATGCAATATGTGCTTTTCCAAAAAATGGGAGAAGATGGTGCTCACATAAACTGTAAAAGTTTATATCCCTAACAACTACCATTTCGTCGTAGTTTCCTATGTCTTCAAAAATAGTCATATTGAAATTTTCATAAGATTTAAACTCTTTCCAAAGTCTAACAATTCTATCTGGAGTTTCTTTTAAACCTTCTCTATCTGGATTTTCTCCTATAGCTTCTAAAAATAATCTAACAGATTGCTTTAATTTTTTTTCATCTATATTCATCTAGCTCTCCTCTATTTTCTTTTTATACTTATCAAATTCTTTTTTTATTTCTTCTAACTTAGATTTGTAATTTTCTAATTCTTCTAAAACTAGTTTCTTTTCTAACTCAAGTTGAGATATTTCGACTTGCTTTTCTCTGTTCCATACGTAAAACAAAGTAAATGAGTATCCAAATAAAATAATAGTGTAAAATATAACAGCTTGAGGTCTTATAACTCCCTCATTGTTTAAAATACTCATATACATAGAACCAACACTAAGCAGTATTAAGAAAAACATAGTTATTGCAAAGAACTTTGTGAAGTTAATCATTTTTCCCTCCATTTTTAAGAGTTTTTTCAATTCAACCTTCATACATCTATCAACAACTACATTATAACCTTCTTTATCTAATTGTTTCACAACTTTATCATTTACAGTTCCCGGTTGGAACCAGAAAGTTTTAAATCCCTTTTTCTTAGCTTCTTCAGCTGTATATTTAATATCTGCAGGTCTTCTAAATACATTTACAATGTCTATTTCTTCCGGTATCTCTTCTAAGGAAGCATAGACTTTTTCTCCTAGTATTTCTTCTCCTGCATATTTAGGATTTACGAAAAACATATTAAACCCATAGCTTTTTACTACCTCTGAAACAAAATAACTTGGTTTTAATGGATTTGGAGAAATTCCTACAACTGCAACATTTTTGCTTTCCTTTAAAATTTTTTCTAATCCTTCGTCAGTTTGTAAAATAGGCAATTTTCAACCTCCTACAAAAAAGAAGGATTTATTTTAAAATATTAGCATTAATTTCAAATGATATATAGCATAAAAAGGGACTTATAATGAAACCAAAAGTTATATCTCCTTTATCAGAGGAAGTTACTAAACTAAAAATAATGCTTCGAAAATTAAATTTGCATACAGTTTGCGAAGAAGCATCTTGTCCAAACATTGGAGAATGCTTTTCTAAAAAAACTGCAACGTTTATGATTATGGGAGATATATGTACTAGAAATTGTCCTTACTGTGATGTTAATCATGGAAGACCTAAGCCACTTGATGAAAATGAGCCTGAAAATGTTGCAAATGCAGTTAAAAAATTAGGTTTGAGGTATGTTGTCATAACATCTGTTGATAGAGATGATTTAGCAGATGGAGGAGCTTCTCATTTTGCTAAAACTGTAAAAAAAGTTAGAGAATATGCTCCTAATTGTCAAATTGAAGTTTTAATTCCTGATTTTCAGGGAGATTTAGATGCATTAAACATTGTTGTAAGTAGTAAACCAGATGTTATAAATCACAATATAGAAACAGTTCCTTCTTTATATAAAATTTTAAGACATAGAGGAGATTACAAAATTTCTTTAAGAGTTTTGGAAACTATAAAAAAGCTAGATAACTCTATATTATCCAAGTCTGGAATTATGGTAGGCCTTGGTGAAACAAAAAAAGAAATCATACAAGTTATGAAAGACTTAATAAACGTAGGTTGTGATATTATTACAATAGGGCAATATTTACAACCTTCTTTAAAACATTATCCTGTAAAAAAATACTATACAGAAGAAGAATTTAAAGAATTAAAGGAAATAGGATATAGTATCGGATTTAAAGAAGTATACAGTGGGAAACTTGTTAGGAGTTCATATAGAGCAGAGGAGGTTTTTAAAAACCTCCTAGAAAAGATGCAGTAGCCATATCCATTGTATTTAAATGGTTAATTAACCAAGGTACAAATTCGTTTTCTAGAAATTTGGCAATTACTTTTGTATCGTTTGTTTCTTCAAACTGCTTTTTTATGTTATAAATCCTGCTTAAAACATTATCGTGTTCCATTTTATGTATTGGATATGCAAAAAATTCATTTTGTTCCATAAGTTCTTCTTCAAAACTAAAGTGGTCTTCTATATGATTTATAAATTCTTCTAAATATTCTTTTGTTTTTTCTAAATTTTCATTAATGGCGCAATTGTAAAGGTCATTAATGATGTCAACCTCTTCATAATGTATTTCATTCATTTCATCTTTTGGAACTACTGGAAGTTCTTCTTTTTTTAATAGCATTTTATTTCTCTCCAATAAAATATTTCATACTCTTTAATCTAAATTTAAATGAAAAAAATTTTTATGATACTTCTCATCTAATCATAAATATTTTCAGGTTCTCCTTCTGGCCTTGCTGCCAGCTCTCCAGACCATCCTGCCCAACGACGAGGAGGAGCTAACCCTCACCGATGAGCAGAACTTCCGGCGGGCTG
>DTZN01000022.1 GCA_012961365.1 Hydrogenothermaceae bacterium | reverse complement strand
ACTTTCTATTTGACCACCCATTTTCTCTTCCAGATATGAGCGATTATCATTGACTATGATTGCCTTTTTAAGCAGGTCAAGGATTGGGTCAACAACAACTGTAGTTTTCCCTATTTTGGTTCTGGCGATTGACTTTCCATCCGATAAAACAATACCATGAGTAGACCCAAGTTTTACAGAGGTGTTCCTATCGCCTGTCACTGAGACTTCAATTTCTCCATCATGAACGGTATTGGTTTCGTCAATGATAGTCAAATTGAACCCTGTGGCGATATCTCCCATTTTACTCGTAGTATAAGCGATAGAGGACACACCTTCGGCAAGATAAGTAACTATTCCCCCCATACTAATCGCCTAAACAAGTTATTACGGTTGTAACGTATGGTGTTCCGGCATTCCTGAGTACAGACACAGAGGAATTGGCTTCGCCTGAGTAGTCTGGACCATACACTGCCAAACCAGAACAGTTATTGAAGTCTGGAACTTCTCCCACAACAGAAAGGCTAGTTCTCTTCACCTCTTTACCTTGTACAGATATAGTTGGAGCGCCTTTTATGGGCATAGAGACATTGACTGTCTGCTTCTCTTCTATCTCCACTCGTGACACTATGTTGTTTGTACACTTTTCCATTATTCGTCCTTTTTAGAATTGTATTCCGATAAACACCAACGTTTCAATTTCATATGGCATTCCCGAAGCTCCACCCTCTTTGGTCATCATTCGTCTCGATAAGACACAGCCTCCACTGTTTTCAGGTCCGTATACTACACATGGGTCGCCCACATCTGCACCAACACCTTCCCCATCAACTAAAGCAGTAGATACAGTAAGGTTAAAAATTCCCTTTTGTGTCAATTCTGCTCTTATTTTCTCATCTCCATTTATAGGCGACTGAGTATATGTTGTATTCGACATCTCTAGACTAGATGTTAAAGTGACTTTTTTACTCATGTTACTAACCCTCCTGCGCCAATCTAAGCATCTCTCTTAAATGCTCTTCAGACTTGATATTTGCTTTATCTGACTCGATAGCATTCATTCTGTCCTCTGCTTGTTTGTCTTTTTCTTTCTCTTTCATCTCCTCAGTCTTAATCCCTGTTCTACTCAACTCCTCTAAGGCAGAATAGGTCACCCCACTATTGCCCTCCATCTTGCGGATTCTATCCATGATTTCCTGCTTACCCTCAGCTGTACTAAACGCTCCAGACTCTTCCCCTGACACAAAAAGCTCTGCGGCCTCTGCACCTATTTGGGCAGACAACATCTCTTTTCTGCGGTTTCTATTATACAGCATTCCATTCTTGACTTTTTCGTTATAATGGAATTGAGCACTATTCGATACCTCTTCTGTGCTTGCACCAAAACCTAAGAAAGAATCACTAGATTTGTCTTTAGCCACCATCATCTTCCCTGCTGACTCCAGAGCTTTATCCATAGAGATATCTATGCCCTCTATCTCTGAAATTGCTGTAGCAATATCATATTTGTCGGTCATGTCCCCTTTCATAACCTTGGTTGAGATTTTTTTCAGTGCATCAGCTGTATCTTTATCACCTTGAGACAGAGAAGACATATCGCTGTACATTTGCATGAAAGCCTCTTGAGACTCCGTGTCTTCTTGGCTAAACAAATTGGCTTGGACTCTATGATGACCGACATTTAACCTGTTGTCCTTGAGGTCAACGAGTGTGTCGTTTGCCTTGTTTGAGGCATGGTTAGCAGCCAGTTCAGATATCTTGCTGATATCTATTCCTGACTCTGAAATCAGATGATTAGCCTTAACCTCATCGCCATCTTCTAACGCTTTCATTATATTGAAAGTGTCTTTCATTTTTAGCCTAGTATAGTCTTTGGTATCTTTGCGTCTCTGCTCGTCTGTCTTGGTTGAGACCTTTTCCATTATCTTACTAGCTCGGTCTATTGTCTGTTCAGATACTGTTCCTTGCATATGGTCGACTTCTCTCTCATACTTTTATTAAATGGTCACATTTTATAACGATGTCGTTCTAGCTAACATGTTTTAATCTATTCATTATTATAATTTGAAATTTTATTAATTTT
>DTZN01000021.1 GCA_012961365.1 Hydrogenothermaceae bacterium | reverse complement strand
ATTTGTGCCTTTGTAATTAATGAATGCCACATTGTTGTATAAGTAATACAAATTGCCGAAGCTTCTTCAAAAGATAAATTTTTAGGTTTTTTAAATATATTTCTTGCAGGAACTTTCACATATTCTCCTGCAACTCCTTGATTTTTAGTTCCAAGGGGAAAGTATTCAGGGCACAAATTATCTTTTCCTGATATACAAGCTTCACACTTTCCACAAGAAATTCCAGAAAATATTATCACCTCTTCCCCAACATTTACATTATCAACACACTCTCCAATTTCTTCAACAATTCCAGAAGCATCAGAAGCTATAATATGGGGCATAGGAATTGGGAAAGGGTATTTCCCTTCCATAATCCATATATCAAGATGATTTAAAGAAAATGCTTTAACTTTAATTAAAACTTCATGTTTTTCAATTTTAGGTTTTGGAAGTTTGCCTAATTTTAAAATTTGATTAAAACTTCCATGTTCTTCAAAATATATTGCTTTCATTTTTTACCCCTATATTCAATTAATTTCCTAAAAACAAAGAAACTAAAAAGAAATAAGGCGGAAGAATTATAAAATTTATAACCCCGAGTATAAGTAAGGCAATAATAACAATAAATCCATAATTTTCAAATTCTACAAGTTTCGCTTCAAGATGGGGAGGTAGCAAGCTCATAAGTATTCTTCCACCATCTAAAGGAGGAATTGGAAGTAAATTAAATATTGCAAGTATCACATTTATGCTAACTGCATATTTAAAAAATATCAGAAGAGGGAAAATTACACTTTCAACAAATCCAACTCCAAAAGTAGATGCTACAGACTGTAAAGTAGATTTAGAAGATAAAATTTGAAACAAAATTCCAAAAATAAAAGCAGATGAAAGGTTCATTCCAGGACCAGCAAATGATGTAATAGCACTACCAATCCTAATACCAATTTTTTTAAAATTATATGGATTAATTGGTATAGGCTTAGCCCAACCAAAAAGCACTGGAGAATGAAAAATTATTAATAAAGCAGGTAATAATATGGAACCAATAGGATCTAAGTGAGGAATTGGATTAAGTGTAAGTCTTCCTGCCAGCTTTGGAGTAGAATCTCCAAATTTATATGCAACATATCCATGTCCTAGTTCATGAACTACTATTGCAAAAAGTAATGCAGGTATCATAAAAATAATATGATTTATGTTAAACTCCATTTTTCTTTTACCTCTTAAAAAGTTTTTTTAACAAATGTTGTTTTTTTAACAAATTTTCAACGCGTTTTAAAGCATTTATAACATCTTCGTCAGGTTCAGATAATAGATTATAAGCTTTTTTATAAAATTTATAGGCATCTTTTAAATTTGATTTGGTTTCATAACAAACACCAAGATTATACAAAAGAGTTATATTATTTGGATATTTTTTCAATAACTTTTCCCATATATCGCATGCCTTATTTAAATCTTTTGACTTTAGCCAGCTAAGTGAATTTTTAAATATTTTTTTATCTTTACTAGAAACTTTATCTATTTTTTCTTTTACTTTTACAGAATAAGTCGTTTTATATGGAGCTATATCTCTTAAAAATTTACTTATAGCCTCTTTTTTTGATTGTTGAAGTAAATCTTCGGAAGAAATAGTATATCCACTATCTAAACAATATTTACCATATTTACTACCTGTATGCTCTTTAGAGTAAACTATTTCTCCTGTAGAAACATCAATGAGCTTTGCGACAAAGGAAAAAATTGCTTCTTTCTTGAAACATCTAATTAAATATTCTTTAACTCTCTTACATTTGTCATCAATACATCTAAACCTTTTTTCAAAAAAAGGATATTCTCTTACCTTACTTTTTAAAACAGCTCCTGTCCATATTCCTTGGACCCCAATAAGTTTCCCTATTTTTACAGCATTTTTATCATCTACTAATCCTGATAAACTTAGTTTTTGTTCAGATAATATACTCTTTAAATTTTGCCTATCTATTACTTTAAATATAGGTTTACCATTAATAGTTAAATTTTTAACTTTAGCTTCCAATAGAATAGAAAAATAATTTCCACCTCTTCCTTTAAAAGGCAAAAAAGCGATAGTTTTATATTTAGAAACTTGCGGATATTTAGGAGGATTTATAATATAAGTAGTTATCTTCTTTTGTGAACAACTAGATATTAAAAACAGTATAAGTAGCATTATAAATGGCATTATTAAATATTTAGTAAATTTTTTTGACATAAAAATCTCCAAATAAAATTCTTCTAGAAAATATTTT
>DTZN01000020.1 GCA_012961365.1 Hydrogenothermaceae bacterium | reverse complement strand
AGAAGCGGGCTATCTCGATCCCGATAGTCCACAAACTATTGAAAGATTTTATGCTCATGCGGCAAGAGTATTATGTGTTAATGTTGATGCGCAAACTGTAAACCTTACATGTAAAGAGATTGGGGCGACACTTGCACAAATTCATTTTGAAAGGATTTTTAATTTTTATATCCATTGTATCACATTTAAAATTATACAATCTTCTCAAGGATTTTCAACTCTTTTTCAGCTATCTTTTTCCAATCGTATTTTTCCTCAACTAATTTTCTCCCATTAGTACTTAATTTATATCTTAAGTCTTCATTTTCTAGTAGAATTTCTATCCATTCCGGGAATTCATCGATTTCGGAGATAATCACATGTTTACCATGTTCCAAATTCAGTCCTCTCGCTCCAACTTTAGTGGTAATAATAGGTAAACCTGAAGCCATATAATCTAACATCTTGATGTTAGTACCACTACCTGATAGCATGGGATTTATAGCTATATCTGCTATTTGAAAGTATTTAGTAACATCGTTAACGTATCCTGTAAATATAACATTTGGGTATTTTTTATCTTTAAATAATGTCCCAACAGTACCCACTATTAGAAATATTATATCTTTCTGATTTTTTAACTTTTTAGAGAATTCTATTATTTTATGAACAGCCTCTTCATTTGGAGGGTACCTAGATCCACTAAATAATATTATTTTCCTACCTTCAAATCCCATACTTTTTTTTAAATCTTCTTTATTTTCTGGAGATATTGGACAAAATTTAGATATATCTACTCCATTGGGTATGACGTAAAATTTTGATTTATTAATACCATACTCTTTTACTAGTTTATTTTTATCTTCCTCAGAAACTGTAAATATAATATGGGCATTTTCTACAGCAAATCTCTCTTTTTCTATAGCGATATTTACCAGTGGTTTCCTAATAGGTTTTAATAGTGGGTCTTTAGAAAAGGTTAGGAAGTTATTATATAATTCAAATTCGGCGTTATGTTCAACTAGAACTATTGGCGTATCCTTAGGTTTTTTACTAAAAACATAAGGGAACTGCCAGGGATGTTCAATTTTAATAACGTTGCAGTTCTGTATTAATTTATATAGAATTTGTGGTCTAAGAATCTTTAAAATATCACCTGTTAAAATTTTAGAAACTCGAAGAAGAGAACCAGTAATATAATTAACCATTAGAGAAAATACATTTATATATCTATATTCTACATAGTTGGGGGCAATAGGGATTTTTTTAACATAATTCAAGTTAATTTCATTAATATTTAGGATATCTTGGGAAAAAATTGAAACATTATGACCAAATTTAGCAGCATTGGTATTTAAATAGTGGATCCTTAACCTCCCACCGGCATTTGGAGGATAAACAGCATATGGGGAGATATCTAATATATTCATTGTATTACACCCCCTATTTTACAAGATTTTCAATCACCTCTACAAGCCTTTCCCATGAGAATCTCCATTTTATATCATGTATGTTTCTTCTGAATTCCTCCTTTTTATCTTT
>DTZN01000019.1 GCA_012961365.1 Hydrogenothermaceae bacterium | reverse complement strand
TACTTTCTAGAACACATCCTGATTTTCTATAGAAATTAATAGAAATAGAAGTGCCAGAAATACAAGAAAGAGAAATAGAAATAAAAGCAGTTGCCAGAGAGCCTGGAGAAAGAGCAAAAGTTGCAGTATGGACAGCAGATAAAAACATAGACCCTGTTGGTGTTGTTGTTGGTTTAAAGGGAGCTAGAATACAAAATGTTTCAAATGAACTTTCTGATGAAAAAATAGATGTTATACAGTGGGATGAAGACCCTGCAAAATTTATTATGAGGGCACTTGCTCCATCTAAGCCTAAAAAATGGAGATTATTAAAAGATGAAAAAAGAATAGAGGTAGCAGTTCCTAAAAATGAGCTTTCATTAGCTATTGGAAAAGGTGGAATAAATGCAAAATTAGCTCATAAACTTACAGGTTGGCATATAGACATATTAAGTGAGGAAGATTTTGAAAGACTGCAACAGCTTGAAAGATAATAATAGACTAATAAGGACTTGTGTTATTTGTAAAAAAAAAGCTATAAATATGATTTAGTAAGATTTTTAAAAAAAACAAAGGAGATAGACCTTTTACAAAGAAAAGGTAGTAGAGGATTTTATATTTGTTTAGATTGTTTGAAAAATAAGCAAAGGGCGTTGAAAAAGGTAGAGCTTTCTAAAGAAGAGCTTTTGAATAAACTAGAAAAGCAAATAATAAACCAGATACAACTAGGTTGGAAAAGTAGATTAGTTAAAATAGGATTGGAAGATACATTGTTGCAAATCAAAAAAGGGAAAAAAGGTATAGTTATACTTGCAAATGATTTTTCATATAGGTCAAAAAGGAAGTTATTTAATGTGTTTAATGATAAATATTTTTACTTTTTAACAAAAGAAAAATTAGGCAAAATATTAGGAAAACAAGAAGTAGGTATTTTATTTATACCTTATAATAAATTTAGTTTAAAGTTAGAAAATTTATTAAACCAATATTTAACCTTAAAAGGAGGTAATAATAGTTGTCAAAATTAAAAGCTTCTGAGCTTGCTAAAGAACTTGGAATGACATATAAGGATCTGGCTTTATTTACGGAGGAAAATTTAGGTATAACAATTAAATCTCCATCTACCAAGTTAGATGAAGAAGTTGTGCAGACAATCAAAGATATGATAGGAATATCTGAAGAGCCTGTAGAAGAAAAAAAACAAGAAGAAAAGCAGGAAGAAGAAGGTAAAAAAGTATTTGATATTCATCAGGAGTGGAAAGTTCCTTTTGAAGATATAAAAGAAGCTCTCATTATGATAGGTTTTAAGGAAGATGAAATATCTAATTTCACAGTTTTAGATGATAAAACAATAGAAAAGCTAAAGCCAGCTCTTGAAGAAGTTAAAAGAAGAAAAGAAGAGGAAGAAAGAAAAAGAAAAGAAGAAGAAGAAAAAGAAAAAGAAGAAGAAAAATAGTTGTTCCAAAGCCAAAATTTGAGGAAAAAGTTTCTGTTAAAGAAAAAATAGAAGAAAAACCACAAATAAAAGAAGAAAGAAAAGAAGAAATAGTAAAAAAAGAAGAATCTAAACCTGAGAAAAAGCAAGAAGTAAAACAAGAAGAAAAACAAAAGGAACCTGAAAAAGAAAAACAAGTTAAACCTAAAAAAGAAGAAAAAGTAAAAAAAGTTCATGAAAAAAAATAAAACCAGAACAAGAGAAAGATAAAAAAGAAGAGAAAATAGAGAGAAAAGAAGAAAAGGAAGAAAAAGAAGATAAGAAGAAAAAAGATAAGGAACAAAAATTCTCTGTGCAAGAAGCTCCTCAAGAGAAAAAATCGTTAAAAGAGCAAAAAGAAGAAAAAGCAGAAATAGAAGCTCTAAAAAAATTAATGGGTATGCAATCTGCTAAAAAGAAAAAATCTAAGAAAAAGAAAAAACAGAAAGAAGAAACTAAACAAGAAATAACAAAGCAGGAAGAAGAAGAAATTAAAATTGTTGAAATACCAGAATTAATTACAGTTAGAGAACTTTCTGAACTTTTAGATTTACCTGTAAATACTATAATGGCAGATTTATTAAAAAGAGGAATTTTAGCAACTGTAAATCAAACTATAGACCCAGAAATTGCAGTTCAAATAGCAGAAGAGCATGGATTTTTAGCTGAGTTAAAAACAGAAGAAGAAGTTATGGAAAAATCTGTTAAAGAAGATTTAGAAGTGGTTAATAATGAAGATGAAAGTGAAAACTTAGTAGAAAGACCGCCTGTTGTAACTGTAATGGGACACGTTGACCATGGTAAAACAACATTATTAGATACTATAAGAAATACAGATGTAGCAGCTAAAGAAAAAGGTGGAATTACTCAGCACATAGGGGCATACAAAATAAAGCTTGATAGTGGAAAAGAGATTACATTCTTAGATACACCTGGACACGAAGCATTTACAACTTTAAGAGCCAGAGGTTCTAAAGTTGCAGATATTGCAGTTTTAGTTGTAGCTGCAGATGATGGGGTTAGACCTCAGACAATAGAAGCTATTAATCACGCAAAAAGTGCAGGGCTTCCTATAATTGTTGCTATAAACAAAATAGATAAACCAGGAGCAGACCCGGAAAGGGTAAAAAGAGAGCTATCCCAATATGAGCTTATTCCAGAAGAGTGGGGTGGTGATACCATAATGGTTCCAATTTCTGCAAAAACTGGTGAAAATGTTGAAGAACTTCTTGAAAATATACTTCTTGTTGCAGAAATTTTAGAGCTGAAAGCAAACCCTGAAAAACCTGCAATTGGAACAGTTATTGAATCTAAACTTGATCCAAAAAGAGGACCTGTTGCAACAGTTTTAGTTCAAAATGGAACACTAAAAAGAGGGGATTACTTTGTTGCTGGTTTAACTTGGGGTAAAGTTAGAGCTATGTTTGACGATAGAGGAAATCAGGTAAAAGAAGCTACTCCAGGAACTCCAGTTGAAATACTTGGTTTCCAAGATGTTCCACAGGCAGGTGATAGATTTGTTGTTATGAAATCTGAAAGGGAAGCAAGGCAACTTGCAGAGCAAAGAAAACAAAAGTATGAAGAAGAATTACTGGCTAAAAAGGCTAAATTAAGACTTGAAAATCTTGAAGGTGCAAAGGAAGTTAACATTATATTAAAAGCAGATGTTCAAGGTTCTTTAGAGGCTATTATTAAAACCTTAGAAGAATTATCTGATAAATTTGAAGACGTTTCTATCAATATAGTTCATGCTGGACTTGGTGCCATTACTGAAGGTGACGTAATGCTTGCCTCTGCATCTAATGCAATAGTTATAGGATTTAACGTTAGACCAGATTCAGCTGCTAGAAAAGCATCAGAAGAAGAAGGAGTAGAAATAAAAACTTATGGAATTATTTACGATATTATTGATGAGCTTGAAAAAGCCCTCAAAGGTATGCTTGAACCTACTACAAGAGAGGAAATTCTTGGAAGTGCAGAAGTTAAAGCAATATTTAGGGTTAAGGGAGTAGGAACAGTTGCAGGTTGTTTAGTTATAGATGGAGTAATTAGAAGAAATGCAAAAGCAAGATTAGTAAGAGATGGAGTTGTAATATATGATGGTGAGGTTTCATCTTTAAAGAGGTATAAAGAAGATGTAAAAGAAGTTACAAAAGGTTATGAATGTGGTCTTACACTTAAAGACTTTAATGATATTAAGCCTGGGGATATTATAGAAGCATATGAAATTGTAGAAGAAAAAACAGAAGCTACATAATCTTCGACTTGTATTATCTTTGATAAGTGCTTACCGCATCTTTACCTAATTTTTAAAGATTTTTTCTAAGTTTTGGGTCTAATGCATCTCTTAGTGCATCACCAAGTAAGTTAAAAGCTAATATCGTTATAAATATTGCTACTCCCGGTGATAATATCCAAGGGTAGGAAGAAATAGCAGTAATACTTCTTGCAGTTGAAAGCATATTACCCCAGCTTGCATAAGGTTCTTGAATACCAAGTCCAAGAAGTGATAAAGCACTTTCTCCTAAAATATACCCGGGAATTGCCAATGTAGCAGAAATTAATAAATAGGCGTAAGTATTTGGAATTATATGCTTTGTAATTATTCTAAATGAAGATGCTCCATAACTTTTAGCTGCAATAACAAATTCTTGCTCTCTAATTGATAAAACCATTCCTCGTATTACTCTAGCTAGTCCTGCCCATCCTATAAATGAAAGAATAACAACAATTAAAAGGTAAACTTCTACAGAAGATAAATCTATTGGGAAAATAGCCCTCAAAGCAAGCATAAGATAAAATCCTGGAAAAGACATAACAATTTCTGAAAGCCTCATTAAAATATTGTCAACTTTATCTCCATAATAACCAGAAATTCCTCCTATAATTGCTCCAATTGAAAAAGATAGCAAAACTCCGATAACTCCTATAGATAAAGAAATTCTTGCCCCATATAAAAGTCTAGAAAATATATCTCTACCTAGATTATCTGCTCCAAGTAAAAATAATTTTCCTTCTTTTACTCCAAACAGATGTTTAGTTGTTGGTATAAATCCAAATAAATAATGTTTTTCTCCGTCTATGAAAAAGTATATATAGTTCTTTTTTTGATAGTTTATTTTATATTTCTTGAAAATTGGGTCAACTAATTTGTATTCATAAACAAAAGGTCTAAGGGAAAAGTTTCCATTTTTGTCTACAAAGTGTATTTGTGTAGGTGGATGATAAGGAGTATCTCTATGTTGCAAATCATATGGATATGGAGATATAAAGTCTGCAAAAATGGCTAAGAAATACAATATACCAAGTATATATAATGAAAGATAAGCTAATTTATTTTTCTTTATATAGTATAAAACTTCTTTCATTATTTAATATTATTTAAAATATTTTCCCAATAAGTATCCAAATTTATTTTCTGTTTCTTTGATAAAAGCTTCTATAAGCTCTTCAGGAGTTTTAGCATCGTAAGGATAGTCTATGTAAACTTCCACAACCTCTCCATTGAAAAAATCATAAATAGCTTTAGTAATAAATTTTACCCCTTTTTTAGATGCTCCAGGAAGTATTAAAAAAATATTACCATCTTTTTCTGCAAATAAATCTGTGCTTCTAAGAGCTTCTTTTATAACCTCTTTTAGCTGGGAAAATATTTCTTGATTTTCAGGTCTAAGGAAAACAATACAAAACTCATCTGGACATTGAAATCTTTTGATAAAATGATAATGATGTTCAACTAAAGGTTTAAAATCTTCAAAGCATATTTCCACAGACATTTTAAAACCCCCTTAAAAAACTTATTTATTTGCTCAAGTTAATATATGGTAAACCAATCTTAAGTGAACTACTCTCCAATAAATTAGAGAGCTTCCTGCTTCACATTATCATTTTAACTATGCTAGCGATTAAAAGCAAGCTATTTAAGGAGGATTAAAAGCAAAATTTATCCTAAAATGGTTTTTCAGGAACACTATTCCAATCTTTTAAAAATCTTTCAAGACCAATATCTGTTAAAGGATGTTTTGCAAGTTGAGCTATTACTTTGTAAGGAATTGTGGCTATATCTGCACCAATAACTGCCGACTCTATTACATGAAGTGGATGTCTGACTGAAGCAACAATTATTTCTGTATCAAAATCATAATTATCTCTTATTGCCTTTATATCCGCTATTAAATCTAATCCGGTATGGCTTATATCATCTAATCTTCCTACAAATGGAGATATATAAGATGCTCCTGCTTTCATAGCAAGCAGTGCCTGAGCTGGAGAGAATATTAATGTTACATTTGTTTTTATTCCTTTATATTCAAAATGTTTTACAGCTTTTAATCCTTCCACTGTCATAGGTATTTTTATAACAACATTGCTTCCAAGCTCTGCAAGCATTTCACCTTCTCTTACCATACCTTCAAAATCTGTGCTTGCAACTTCTAAACTAACAGGCTTATCAGGAATTTCTGCAAGTATTTCCTTAACTACTTCCATAAATGGTCTTCCAGTTTTTGCTATCAACGTAGGATTTGTAGTAACTCCATCTAATATTTTTAAGGAATTAGCTTCTCTAATTTCTTTAATATTTGCTGTATCTATAAAAAATTTCATCTACTTACCTCCGTATAATTCGTTTATTTTATTATATTCTTTTTCAAATCTAGTTTTTATCCATTTTTTATCTAGCCATTCTATAGGGTGAACCTCAACTCCCTGAACTATTACACCAAAATGTAAATGATCCCCTACGGCTAGTCCTGTAGTGTCTGTTAATCCAATGATTGTTTCTTTGGAAACTCTATCTCCTTCTTTTACTTTAAATTCTGCTAAGTGAGAATATATACTAAAAACCCCCATCCCATGCTCAATAATTACAGTATTGCCATATATACCAAGATATCCTGCATAAACCACAACTCCGTTATTTGCAGCTTGGACAGGGGCATTTTTTATAGAAGCAAAATCCATACCCTTGTGGTATGCATCTGCTCCTTTAATTATTTTTCCTTTATACTTGTATTTTCTGTAATCAGCAAATCCTCCAAGCATTTTCGAATTTTTAAGTTGTTTAAAGGCACCTTTGAAAAGAGGTTTATTAATAGATACTTTTTTAGTTATACTGTGTATAAAATCTTCATTTTTCTTTCTAAGTGTTTTATTTACATATTTAAATAGCTCTATAGGATTATCTGATTCAAACCCATCTTCTTCAGCCAAAGGTTTTACCTTTGTTTCAATGAAGCTATCCGATAGGTTTATTATGCTTCTTTTATATCTTTTTCTTTTAAAGAAGTATATTAAAGAATGACTAGCTCTGTTTCCTGCTTTATCCATGGCATAAACTATAATAGGTTTCTTTTTATTCCACCAGTAAGGATAAGGGAAAGCACAACCGTAAATTGATGGGTTTTTAAATATGCCGTTAAAACAGTTAAACTCTAACTCTCCAACTTTGATACCTGTTTTTTCTATATCCTTAGAAACTCTAAAAAATACAAATCCAGTTCCGCCGTTCATTATAGAAGCAGGAGATGATAAAACACTTAAAGCAGGAGGTGTTAAATCTATTTCTACATCAAGTTCTAATCTTTGAGTATTAGAGAGTAATGAACCATCTTTTGCTATAAATAAAAGTTTAGCTTTTCCTTCTCTTAATCCTAATTTTCTTGCTTTTATTTCAACTGTGTAATCCTTAGAATTTACACCTTCTGGAATATTTTTATCTTCAAGGATTTTTATATTTTTATTGTTTTGTAGGATAAAGACCTCTACAGATTTTATACCTGGATTATTATCCTTTACTTGAAAAATAATTTCTTTTTTAGCTCCTATATATTGAGGTTTTTCTTTGAATGAAATCTCTGGTTTAGTAAAGTCTATTATTCCTTTGTAATAAGAGTATCCTCCAGCTATTGCAAGGATAATTATCAGTATTAAAAATATCCTTATTCTCAAGCTTAAACCTCCTATATTCTTACAGGTATATTTTTACTTTTTAAGTATAGTTTTACTTCTTTTATTGTTAATTCTTTGAAGTGGAATAATGATGCAGCTAGTGCAGCATCAGCTTTTCCTTCTGTAAATGCCTCATAAAAATGCTCTTTTTTTCCTGCTCCTCCAGATGCAATTACAGGAATTGATACTGCTTCACTTATAGCTCTTGTTAGTTTAATATCATATCCAGACTTAGTTCCATCTTTGTCCATTGACGTCAAAAGTATCTCTCCTGCTCCTAACTCTTCAACCATTTTTGCCCATTTTATTGCATCTTTTCCTGTTGGTGTTCTTCCACCATTTATATAAACTTCCCAACTACCATTTTCTTTTCTTTTTGCATCTATAGCAACAACAATAGTAGAAGAACCAAATTTTATAGCCGCCTCTTTTATTAGCTTTGGGTTTTTAACAGCTGCAGAATTTATAGAAACTTTATCAGCTCCACTTTCTAATAGTTTCCTTATATCATCTAAACTTCTAATCCCTCCTCCAACTGTTAAAGGCATAAAAACAGTTTCTGCTGTTTCTTTTACAACATCTAAAATTATATTTCTATCTTCTGCTGATGCAGTGATATCTAAAAAAACAAGTTCATCAGCTCCTGCTTCATCGTAGGCTTTTGCAGCCTCAACAGGGTCTCCTGCATCTATTAAATTTATAAAATTAACCCCCTTAACAACTCTACCTTTGTTAACATCTAGGCATGGAATTATCCTTTTTGCTAGCATTTACTCGCCTCTATGTTCGTGCATATGTTTATGCATATGTTCATGATTGTGTTTATGCTTACATTGCCCTTGTCCTTTTTTACCTACAGGTAAATCTTCCCATTTAGTGTTATAGTTATCATAAAGCCAATTTGCCACAGCTAATTTTTCTTCATCTGTCATAACTTTACCAATAGGAGGCATAACTCCAAACTTTTGCAAAGCCATTGGTAAGCATTTAGCTTTTTCTGCAGAAGGATTAGTAATATAATCAACTACAAATTTTATGAAGTCTTCTTTGCTTGGATAAAAATACTTTATTCTTGCAGATACTTCTGGAAATGGAGGTGCTTTTATAGGTGGTTTTTTCCCTGCTTTAACCATACTTTCTATTTTTTGTAATTTTTCCATAGTTATTTCTGATAAATGGCAAGAAGAACAATACTTTTTGTGAACTTCAAACCCATCTACAGCCAAACAAGTTGTTGCAAAAAAAGAAGTTCCTAAAATTAATAACTTTAGTTTCTTCATAATAAAGCCTCCTTTATATCAGGTAAATTTTCTATTTCTTCATAAGGAAAATTCTTTAAGTATTCTCTGAAAGATACATCTACTGGTATTCCTTCCCTTTGTAGCAAAGATTTTAATTTTAAAAATATTTTTTCTCCTTGTTTGTCTAAATCTGTAAGTAATATACAAAGGTTTGCAAATTCAAGATCCTCTACAACATCATAAAATTTTCTCCCTTTTATTGGATAAATACTTTCAACTCCGTATAATTTTAATCTTCTAACATCGTTTTTCCCTTCAACAACAACATATACATTTTTTTCCTTTGATATATTTATAAGCTTTTCAACCCAATCTTTAAATGAACTAAACTCCATCTTTAATAACTAGCTTTGAAAATTTACTCCCCTTTAGAACTAATTGAAACTAACTATATCTTAAACTTCATACATTATAATTCATATCTCTTACACAAATTTTATTTCTGGTAATTGAGGAATAAACCCATATTTTTCTGCTTCTTTTAAAAACTTTATAATAGCTAACCTACCTCTATCCCCATAATCTACAGTAAGTTCATTGACATACATACCTATAAATTTATCTGCTTTTTCTTTATTTAAATCCCTTGCATATTTCATAGCAAAGTTAACAGCTTCGTTTCTATTTTCAAGAGAATATTTAATACTTTCTTTTAAAATATTACTTATATCTTTCATAACATCTTCACCTAAATCTTTTCTTATAACATTTCCCCCTAAAGGTAATGGTAAACCATCTGTTTTTTCATACCACCATTTGCCTAAATCTACAATACAATTTAAACCTTCATCTTTATATGTTAATTGTCCTTCGTGTATAATTAACCCAGCCTCATACTTCCCTTCTTTTACAGCAGGTATAATTTCATCAAATGGGACTACTTCATAATTAAATTTATTTGTTTCTAAAAACAAAGACAGTGCCAAAAATGCAGATGTTAAAGTTCCCGGAACAGCAATTCTTATTTCTCTTAATTTTTCAATGGGAATTTTTTCCTTAGAAACAATCATAGGACCATAATTATCTCCCATACTAGCTCCACTTGATAACAACGCATACTTATCAGCTATGTAAGGAAATGCATGAATAGAAACAGCTGAAACTTCGTAAACTCCTTCTAGTGCTTTTTTATTAAGTGTTTCTATATCTGCTAAAACATCTATAAATTCATAATCTTTTGTGTCTATCTTCTTTTCGTTTATCGCATAAAACATAAAAGCATCATCTGAATCAGGGCTATGTGCTATGTGTATTTTCAATGTTAAAACCTCTTTTTTTTGCTAACTAAAGCTAATTTTAACTTAAATTAAGTTTTTTTGCCAAAATTTCAAAATCTTCAAAAGTAGGAGCTTCTATTCTTATATGTTTATTTAAAAATGGATGTATAAATTCTAAGCTTCTTGCATGAAGCATTTGTCTTTTTACTTCTTTTAATAAAGGGTCTTCTACTGTTTTATAACCATAAGTTTTGTCTCCAACTATAGGATGGCCAACTTTGGAAAGATGTATTCTTATTTGATGTTTTCTTCCTGTTTTTATATCTATCTTAAAAAGTGAGTAATTTTGAGCTGTTTTTAAAGCAAAAACTGTAGATTTAGCAGGTTTTTTTTCGATGTTTATTGAGATAACCTTTTTCTTAAAATTGGCTTTATTATGAGCTATAGCTAAATATAGCTTTTTTACTTTTTTATCTTTCCAAAGTTTTTTAAATTTCTCAAAAATTTTGTAATTTTTTGCAAATAACAAAACTCCAGATGTTTCAAAATCTAATCTATGTATTGCTTTTAAGGATTTCCCTAATCTTTTTCTTAATAAGTCCTCTATTGAGGCTTTTTTATTCTCTGATATGTAAAAAGGAGGTTTATTAACTGCAATTATGTAATTATCTTCATAAACTATATTTTTTTCTGAAAACTTGAATTTTAGGTTTTTGCTATTAAGCAAAGAAACTTCTACAATATCTCCAACATTTAAATTATGATTTGCTATCCAAACTCTTTTACTATTCACAAGAATATTTTTAGTATCTATTAATTCCTTTGCTTTATTTTTAGAAACTTTTAAGTTTTCTGCTAAAAAACTCTTTAAATCTTGAGGTTTATTTACAATAAACTTTTTCATAATAGTCTGAGAAATCATAGAAAAACATTCCCTAAGATTTCTCTTTGGAGGCAATTTTGAGTGGCTCACTATAGCCAAT
>DTZN01000018.1 GCA_012961365.1 Hydrogenothermaceae bacterium | reverse complement strand
TTGTTCATGTCCAGAAAATGCAGGATAGGTAAATACACCTCCTTTATGCAAGATTTGGTGCACATCTGCAACAAAAGCTCCACCCATGGCTTCGGCTCTGGCACCAACACCAATACCCAACATTGCAGCAGCAGCAGATCCTCTTTTATTTTTATGGGATGTACTGCTACTTTACCTATACAAAACCCTACTTCTATTATAAGACCTCCTATTATCTCCTCCTCTAAAGAACCTATTTATGGATATGTTCCACTAAATTACAAATCAAGTATTAAAAGCTATTTTAAAAATAGACTCAAACGAGGGAATATGGCTACTTATCTATTTTCTAAGCCACAAAAAGCGTTTAAACGTAAAGGTTTGGCGTATGGTGGAGATGTCTCTTGGAGAGGTTGGTTGGTAGATGTTGCTGTGACAACACAGAGCCGAATAGGAAGAGTTCTCTCTCCTAAATCATATATGGTATTGTTTAAAAATTCTGTAATTGTAGAAGATATTAGAGGGAAAAAGCACTCTCTATTGACAAGAGTAGGGGGAGAATAGTGGCTAATTTTAATACACATTTTATAGTAGGTGCAGCTTCATCTGCTGTGCTTAGTGGAACTTTTTTATCAATGGAACTACTAGACCCAAATCAAGCGATATTGGCTTTTACTTTAGGTACTTTTGGCTCTTTGATGCCTGATGTTGACTCGAACCATTCTAAATCTATTAGTATTGGTTTTACTGTGATATCTTTTCTTATTACGACTCTTGCTGTTTTTATTAAAAACTCCACCTACTCTTTAGTTGAAATGTTGATACTCGCAGCTATGGTTTTCTCTTTGGTTCGTTTTGGACTTATTGATATATTTAGAAAAATTTCTAAACATAGGGGTATGTTTCACTCAGTTCCTGTTGCTCTTATATGGGGAGTGCTTACGGCAATTCTTATGCATCTATTTTTTGATTTAGATGCATTAATCTCTTGGATATATGCTATTATGATGAGTTTTGGATATATAGTTCATCTAATTTTAGATGAGATATATAGTGTAGACTTAGGTAATAAAAGAATAAAAAAATCTTTTGGAACTGCATTGAAGTTTTTTAGACTTAAAACCCAAGCTGATAAGATTCAAAATATTTTGATTTATCTCTCTCTGTTTTTTCTATTTACACTTGCCCCTGATACTACACTTATAAAAGAGGCTCTTTTCTCCCAAGAGGCTTGGTTTACTTTTAAAGATATTTTATTGCCTTATGATGGAAAGTGGTTTTTTCATTGATTAAAATAGAGAGAGCCAAACATAAAAAAATTTTAAGTATTTCACTTCCTGCTGCCTTTAACTCTTTGCTTGATATGCTTCAAGTGATTACCGACCTAATAATGGTCGGAACTATCTCTGCATTTGCCGTGGCTGCTGTTGGTGTTGGGAGATGTTTTGGCAAGAGGATATATGGTGTTGAATTGGACAGCATAGTAGACCTACTTGGGAAGAAGGCTGTTAGAAGCTTTATAGTTGTACCTCCAGAGTCGGGTGGGGAAGGTCTCCTAGTGGAGAAGGACACCTATTTGGAGCCAATACCAGTTGAAGGGCTTAAAACGACTGTCGTTGTCTGCGAGGGTGTTGAAGTGGATGTCGAGGATACTCTAGGCTATGTTTTTACGAGGAAGGGTGAAGTTAGGAGGATTCGTACACATGTTTCTGGCGTGGTAGTCTACATATACTCTTCCCCGGATGGGCCTCCAGACCAGAACATAGTTATGATAGCTCCTAAGGAGGCGGTTAAACGTGTCAGAATTAGACGTTAGAGAAGTTGAAGAGTTGGCTCGTGCATACGCACTCATAAACGCTGTAGAGCATGGTGGTAAAGCGCAACTAGGCCCTGTTATGGGCAAGCTTATGGCGGTTAGGCCGGAGTGGCGAAAGTATGCGAGAGATATAGCGTCTATTGTGCGGAGAGTTGTTGAGGAGGTTAACGGTCTGGGTTTGGAGGAGCAGACTTAGACAAAGGTTACAAAGAAACTATGC
>DTZN01000017.1 GCA_012961365.1 Hydrogenothermaceae bacterium | reverse complement strand
TCAATTTATAAAGAAAAATCTTAAACATCTCAATCAAGCAATCCATTTAGAACTATATACAATTCGTTATGATGAAAAACAAAAACGGGTTTTATTACAACCCAATAAAAACTATAAAAACTTTTTACTCAGAGAACTATATAAAACCACTCATACAAAATATCCATACCGCCGTATTTGGTTTGGAAAAGTTAATAGAATTATGAGATATCTAAAAAGGTTAAAGGAAAACTGCTATATGACCAATGAGCAAGAAAAGGCTATACAGCACAAAGCAAGAAAATGGATCCGCTCAAGATTATCAGCTTATTAAATGAAGTTGTTGGTAGTCATGGTTTTGGTAGAATAGATCATATAGAAAATCGTGTTGTTGGTTTGAAGAGTAGAGAGGTATATGAAGCACCTGCAGCCTTAACATTAATAGAGGCACATAAGGATCTTGAAAAACTTGTTGGTGTTGTAACTGTCCGTGACATAGCTTATATCTATGGTCCATACCACCTATACTATGTGAGACGCATAAGGTCTTCTAACAGTATTGAAGAGCTTTCAAAAGTGTATAGGGATTTTGTTGAGCGTGTGCGTCGTGATGCGTCAAAGTTTATTGACCCACAAGAAATTCCAGACCCCATCACATTCACTCGAATGACGACAACAGTATATCGTACCTTAATCGAACGTGTAGCTAGCATTGCTGCTAAGAAATTGAATATTAGTCCAGACAAAGCAGCCTACTTGGTTCTTGGCAGTGGGGGTAGATACGAACAGTTTCTTGTAACCGATAGAGATACAATGCTTATCTATGCAGAACTAAGCGAGTCTCGTGCGAGAGAATTTGCTGAAATGGTTGAAGATATGCTGGACAAGATAGGCTTTCCAGGCTGTGAGAAAGGGTATACTGCGAAGAAGCTCTTATACAGTTTAGAGGAAATTGATAGTGAAATAGGAAAACTTATCAGGAGTATTGGGCAAAACGAAGAGAGCATAATACTGTTATCACTATTGTTTGACGCTGATACGGTATGGGGGAAAGAGGACTTTGCAAAAACGGTTAGGGAGACTATAGCAAAATAGGTTAAAGTACCTAAAATACTTAAAAGAAGTCCAACTGCAACAGCATAACCTGAAAGACCATGTATTAAACTAAATAGACCACCCTCTGTTTGAGGGTCGATTTGTGTATTATTTGCCATACTATTCTCCTTGAATTGACTGAAGGTAAACAGACACTGCTTTTACTTGAGTTGGGTTAAGCCTACTCTTAAAGCTTGGCATTTCACCAATTGCACCTTTTTTACCATGCTCTAATACTTTTGCAACTAGGATATCGTCATACTCGGCAAGATTTGGAGACATACCATTCATACCTTTTCCATCAGCACCGTGACATGAAGCACACGCACCAAACTCAGCAGGAGCATCACCTTTCATTCCTGTAGAAATCCAAGTTGCAATTTTCTCTGCACCTTCACCACTTGCCATCATTGGAGGCATAGCACCCATTGAGTAACCAAGTAGCATGGGCGTGGACAAACGATCAAGTAAATGGTACCATTAACTTTCATGCACTGCCAGTAGGTAACTATGAAGTAAGAGCTTTTTTTAATAACTCTTTTACTTCAGAAACAAGTACAAAATTTAAAGTTAAATCTGATGTAGCGTTAGCTTCTGTAACTACTGATAAAACAACTTATG
>DTZN01000016.1 GCA_012961365.1 Hydrogenothermaceae bacterium | reverse complement strand
GTAATTTTTCCTGTTTTAATCAGATAAAATCTCAGCAATTTTTTATAAGAGATGAAAGATCTTCAACTTGCATACTTCAAATCCCAACTTGCCAATCAAGATGTTCCTCAGGACCATGCATTTTTTGCAACCTTGTATGATGTAGCAGACAAACATAATATTAAGTATTTTTTAACGGGCGGGAACCTTGCAACAGAATCCATACTGCCAACAGCATGGGGATATAATGCAAGTGATGGAACACAGTTAAGAGCTGTACATAAGCAATTTGGGAAAATAAAGCTAAAAGATTATAAAACCTTTAGTTTTTTCAAAAAATTTATCTATTATCCGTTTATCAAAAAATTTAAGATCATAAGACCACTCGATTTTTGGCCATACAATAAAGATGAAGCAAAACAGACCATCATGGAGAAAATAAATTGGCGGGACTATGGTGGAAAACATCATGAAAGTCGATTTACAAAGTTCTTTCAGGCACACTGGTTACCTACAAAATTCGGATACGACAAAAGAAGAGCTCATTTAGCCAGTTTGATCGTTTCAGGACAAATAAGCAGAGAAGAAGCCTTAAAAGAAATGGAGAAACCTCTCTATGATCCAAAAGAGTTAGAAGAAGATATAGAATTTCTATCTAAGAAAATGGGTTTAAGTGTAGAAGAATTTAAAGAAATTATGAAAATGCCAAATAAAACCTTTAGAGATTATCCTTCTGATTATAAGTTAGAGCAATTTCTTAGAAATTTTATGAAGAAATTTAAATGAAGATAATACATCTGATATCAGTTGATATTAAATATGCTACAAAAATATTTTTAAAAGAATGTAGTTCTTTAGCAAAAGTTGCGCAGTATGATATAAAACTAATTACAATTGACAACAAAGGTATAAACATATGATAAAAGTTGCGAATATAGTTTTCAATTCTTTTGTAAATGATAGCAGAGTTATCAAAGAATCTACATCTTTAGCAGATAATGGTTATATAGTTGAAGTAATTGCTCATCTTGATAAAAATTTAATAGATAATGAAAAACAAGGAAATTTTACAATACGGAGGTTTTCCTATCTTGACAGAACAGTTACCAAAAGCAAAATTGCAAAATTAAGAGCATATTTTAAATATACTAAAGAGAGTGTATTGTACTGTAAAGAATTTGATATCCTGCATTGTAATGATCTAAACACTTTACCAATAGGTTTTATTATTAAAAAGTTTTTTAATAAAAATCTAAAAATAGTTTATGATGCACATGAATATGAGACAGAGATGAATGGTTTACAAGGTTTACACAAAAAATTAGCTCAAATATTAGAAAAATTTTTTATAAAATATGCTAATAAAACTATTACTGTGAGTGATGGCATTGCTAATGAATATGTAAAACTCTATAATATTGAAAAACCTGCACTTGTTTTAAATACTCCATTTTACGAAGAAATTGAAAAGAAAAATATTTTTAGAGAAACTTTTGACATAGCTAAAGATAAAACAATATTTCTCTATCAGGGAAGCCTTGGCAAAGGACGAGGAATAGAAGTACTTGTTGATGCTTTTAAGGAGTTAGATACAGATAGTGTTCTTGTTTTTATGGGGTATGGTCAATTAGAACAAGTGCTTAAAGAACAAGCGGAGAAATATCAAAATATATACTTTCATGAGGCAGTTAGTCCAGATATATTATTGGACTATACAAGCTCTACAGATTTTGGGATTTCGACTATAGAAGACACATGCTTGAGTTATCATTATTGTTTACCAAATAAAATGTTTGAATACATAATGGCAGAGGTGCCGGTTATAGTATCAAATCTTCCTGAGATGAAAAAAATAGTAGTAGATAACAATGTAGGGGTAGCTGCTAAAACCAATACAATCGAAGGACTCAAAGAAGCAATTACTGAAGCAACAAAACTAGATAAAGACAAGATGAGAATTAACCTTCAAAAGCTTAAAAATATTTATAACTGGGAAGTGCAAGAAAAGGTATTGTTGGAAGTGTATGAAGGGTTGTTTACTTAAATGAATATATGGATCTTCAATCATCATGCACTCACACCAAATATGAGCGGAGGTACCAGACATTATGACTTTGCAAAAGAACTTGTAAAACGCGGTCATAAAGTTACTATAGTTGCTTCTAGTTTTCATTACTCAAAATACAAAGAGATGAAAGAGTATAATGATAAAGAGTATCTTCAAGAAAATATTGATGGTGTGAATTTTATATGGATAAAAACATCTCCTTATTTTGGGAATGGATTATCAAGAGTTAAAAATATGTTAAGCTATACATATAAAGTATTGAACATTATTCCAAGACTTAATTTGAAAAATCCAGATATTATCATCGGTTCTTCTGTACATCTTTTCGCTGTATATACAGCATATAAACTATCTAAAAAATATAACACACCATTTATCATGGAAGTACGCGATATATGGCCTCAGACTTTGATAGATATGGGTATATCAAAATGGCATCCATTTATAATATTACTCGCTTGGTTAGAAAAACATCTATATAAAAAAGCCGATAAAATTATTTCAAACCTCCCTTATGCTTATGAGCATATTCAAAAATTTGTTTCAAAAGATAAGTTTATTTGGATCTCCAACGGTGTTGATCTAGATAATATAAAGTATATAAGAAAGCAAAAAACAGATAAATTTACTATTAGCT
>DTZN01000015.1 GCA_012961365.1 Hydrogenothermaceae bacterium | reverse complement strand
GACTACAGACCAGACATTCTATCGCAATTTGCTGATGTGGTAATAACCATGACTTCCCAACCTCAGGTATTGAGTGTTTTTGAATGACTTTCTTTTCTTTAAAACTAGACTAAAGTATATTCACTAACGGAACAAAAGGGAATCAATTCTTTTTATCATCTTAACTATGTTAGCGATTAAAAGCAAGCTATTTAAGGAGGATTAAAAGCAAAATTTATCCTAAAGACAAGTATTTCATAGGGAGTTTACTTACTCCACATAAGCCTTATCCTTAATAAGTGGTCATCACACCTAAAAATTCTAACACTATGCGTAACATTAAGATATTTTTATTCCTTAATATAAAATTTAAAAAGTTTTTATTTTCTTTTTTATTTCTTCAATAAGTTGTTCATACACACTTTTTATTTTATTAGCTTTTTTAATCCATTTTTCTTCTCCTAAATCTTCAGCAAAACTAACCATTGGTAAAACAACTGTGTTATAAAGCTCTAAATATTCCTGTAAATCTGTTTCTAGCTCATCTTTTTCCATATCATCAATTGTTTGCATATAAGAGTAATACATATAATTTGCAGAAATTAAATGATGCTTTAACTGTTTTTCAAAATCCCCTCTATCACTTCCTGCTTTTGTAAAATCTGCCATTTTTCATCTCCTAGACAAAAAATTTATTTTGATTACCATTATACTAGTAAGGCTTTTTTGTTTTATGCAAAATATCAGTGATGATTAATTTTAAAACTGTAAATTATCAAGAGGAGCTTTTAAATACTTTAAAACCTGTAAATAAAGGTATTTCCTTTAAAGTTGGAGAAAGTGTAAAAGCAGAAGTTATAGAAATTTTACCTTCTGGAGGAGTTGTAGTAAGGGCAAAAGGGCAACTACTTGAAGTTCAATCTGAAATACCTTTACAAAAAGGAACCCAGCTACTATTGAAAGTACTTAACTTAGATGAAAACAATAGACTAATTTTAAGAATTTTATCATTGTCTAAAAATGGCGATAAATTTAAAGCACTAGAAAATACAAATATTAATAGTTTCGAAGTAAGCAAATTATTAGATATATTTAAAAATACATCTATAAAAGAAAATATAATCCAAAGCTGGCAATTTTCTGGAAAAATTTTGAAAGAAAAAATTATGAACTCTGGTTTATTTTTTGAAAAGAAACTTTTAAAAAAGGAAAATTTGAAAGATGATTTAAAGTTTAAAATGTATAAGCTTCTAGAAGATACTTCAATAAGCAATGAAGATAAAAAAATCGTGAAAAATTTAATTAATACTATAACAAACTATCAAATTATTTCTAAGGATTTTGATTTAGTTTTTGTATTTTTACCTTTAATTCTTCCTGATTTAAAGACCTCCCATTTTTTATACAAAAAAATTTCCCAAAAAAGTAAAGAAGGACACTTTTTAGCTATAAGTTTTGAATTTAAAGATATTGGAAAATTAGTTGTTAGTTTATTTAATATTGATAAGTATTTAGCAATAACATTTTTTAGTGAAAATAAGAAATTTTTAGATGCTTTAAAGAAAAACGTATCAAAACTAGAAAAGGATTTAGGTAAAACATTTAAAACTAACTTTATTTTTTCTAATAAAATACCAAATATCAAAGATTTTTTAAAAAAAGAAAATAATTTTATAGACTTAAAAACTTAAACTTATGTCAGATATAAAAAAAGCAGTAGCTTTAAAATATGAAGTAGAAAAAAATAAAGCTCCTAAAGTAGTTGCTAAAGGAAGTGGAAAAATTGCAGAAAAAATTATTGAGATAGCAAAAGAGTATGGAATAACTATAAAAGAAGATAAAGAATTAGTGGAAATGCTATCTAAGCTAGATATAGGAGATGAAATACCTTCACATCTTTATGAAGTTGTTGCAAAAATATTTGCTTATGTTTACTCAACAAAAAAAAGATTGAAATAAGATAAAAAAGCACTAATTTTTTTACAAAAAGGATTTTAGGAGAAAAAAATGACTCAAACAGTTAGAAAGCCATCAGTTAGCAATGCTTTTTATCCCGGAAATCCTTACGAACTTGAAAGTATGATAGATTACTTTTTAGAAAAAGCTCCTTTATATAATGTAAAACCAGAAGCAGTAATTAGTCCTCATGCAGGATATATATACTCTGGACTAACTGCAGGGCATAGCTATAAACAGTTTTTGAATTTAGATAAAAATAAACATTACAAGGTTTTATTAATTGGTCCATCACATTTTGTCCCGTTTAATGGAATTTCATTTGGATACTATGATTATTGGGAAACTCCATTGGGTAAAGTTCCTGTAAATAAACCAGAAATAGAAAAATTTGTAATAAACAATCAGGATTTACCTATTACTCTAAACACACTTCCACACGTTAAAGAACATTCATTAGAGGTTCAAGTTCCTTTCTTGCAAAAAGTTTTAGATGATTTTTCTATAATCCCTGTTGTTTATGGACAAATTCCTTATCAAATTGTAGCAAAAGTTATTGAAGATATAAAAGAAAATAGTGATGATGTTATTATTGTTATAAGCACAGACTTGAGCCATTACTATCCTTATGATGTAGCTAGACGCATTGATACAAACTGTATAAGAGCTGTTGAAGAACTAAATTTATCATATCTAAAAAATTGTGAAGCTTGCGGAAAAATAGGAATAGAGGCTTTAATAGATTTTGCAAATAAAGTAAGCTGGAAATCTTCGGTTTTAGATTATAGAACTTCAGGAGATACTGCAGGGGACAAAGAAAGTGTCGTTGGTTATTTAAGTGCAGTGTTTTATAAGTAAAAAGAGGGGGTAATTATGCAAACAGATATAATCTTGGATTTAAACGAAATATCTCAAGAAGAAGGACAAGGACTAGTAGAACTAGCAAAAGAATCAATTAAATATTACCTTCAAACAGGTAAAATTCCAAAGTTAGAAGAAATACCTTTTGAAATATGGAAGAAAAAAGGAGCAACATTTATAACATTAGAAAGAAAAGATACAGGTTCTCTAAGAGGATGTATAGGTTCTATTATACCTTTTAGAGCATTATATGAAGATGTTATATCAAATGCTATTGCTGCTGCCACGAGAGACCCTAGATTTACTCCGATTAGCTTAGAAGAATTACCATATTTAAAAACTAAAGTTTCTATTCTTTCATATCCAATACCTTTAGAATATATAGATTACCAAGATTTACTAAATAAAATAAAACCTTTTGAAGATGGTTTGATACTAAAACTTGGAAATTATCAAGGAACATTTCTACCTGATGTTTGGGAAGATTTACCAAATAAAGAGCAATTTTTAGCACATCTTTGTCTAAAGGCGGGATTACAACCTGATTGCATAATAAAATACCATCCTGAAATTTTTGTTTATAAAACTAAAGTATTTTCAGATTAACCTAAAGCAGTGTCTAAAAATAGCATTACAAGAACTCCTATTAAAAATCCAAGTGTAATATATCCTTCATTTTTACCAGATGAATAAACTTGAGGGAATACTTCTTTTACAGTAACATAAATCATTGCTCCACCTGCAAAAGCAAGTCCTAAAGGAAGTAAAAAATGCATTATAGAAAATAAAACCCCACCAACAACAGCAAAAAGAAACTCAGAAAATCCACTTAATATTCCTATTGACAAAGGCAATAAAACTCTGTTAGACAAAAATATAAGAGGAAGTGCAACAGCAAGCCCTTCTGGAATATCCTGAATACCAATAGCAATAGCAGTAGCCCAACCTTTGTTTACATCATTAACCATAGATACACCAACAGCTAATCCTTCAGGTAAATTATGAATAATAATAGCAAGAGCTAAAAGAATTACATTTCTAATTTTACCTTTATACTCATCAGAAAAGTTATATTTTAAAAATTTTTCTTCATGAGGAATAAGTTTTCCAATAATGTGTATAACAAAAAAACCTAAAACAATTCCAAACATAGAAATATAGACATTTCCATTGTCTATTGAGGGAAGAATTAAAGATGTAAAGGAAGCAACAAGCATAATGCCTCCACTAAACGCCAAGCTTGTATCTAATCCAAATTCCGGAAAATTTTTTAAAATAAGGGCTATAAAAGCTCCTAAACTAGTGGTAAAAAATACAAATAAACCAGCAAGAACTACATCTATAAGCATTTTAGCCTTCTATATTAAATTCCCTTAGCGCTTCGTTTAGAGATGTTTTCTTATCTGTCGATTCTTTTCTTTTACCAATGATTAATGCAACTGGAACTCCATACTCACCAGCAGGGAATTTTTTGTTCATAACTCCTGGAATAACAACGCTTCTTGCAGGAACTCTTCCTCTATATTCAACAGGCTTTTCACCAGAAACATCAATAATTCTAGTAGAACCAGTTATAACAACCCCTGCTCCTAAAACAGCTTCCTCTTCAATAACTGCACCTTCTACAATGATACATCTAGAACCTATAAAACAATTATCTTCAATAATTACAGGTTTTGCAGAAGGAGGCTCTAATACTCCACCTATTCCAACTCCACCTGACAGATGAACATTTTTGCCAATTTGAGCACAAGAGCCAACAGTAGCCCAAGTATCAACTAAAGTTCCGCTTCCAACATAAGCTCCAATATTTACATAGGAAGGCATTAAAATAGCCCCAGATTCTATAAAAGAACCATATCTTGCAGTAGCTGGTGGAACAACCCTAACTCCTGCATCTTTCCAATTTTTCTTTAAAGGAATTTTATCGTAATATTCAAAAGGTCCAACTTCCATAACTTTCATTTCTTGAATAGGAAAATACATTAAAATAGCTTGTTTTGTCCATTCATTAACAACCCATTCACCGTTTACTTTTTCTGCAACTTTGATTTTACCTTTGTCTAGTAAATCAATTGTTTCTCTCACTGCATCTTGATATTTTCTTTCTTTAAGAAGTTCTCTGTTTTCCCACGCTTGTTGTATCAGCTGTTTTAATTCTTCCAATTTATTACCTCCTGATTGAAAATTTCCATTTTATAGCATATTATTAAACCATAATTCTTTATTAGCTATAAAAATGAAACAACAAACTTTTAAATAAAATTAAATTAGGAGGAGTAAATGATTCCGTATTTTTTTGAGCTTTATTTTAAACCTAAAGAAGCTTGGGAAAAATTAGGCAAAGAAAATTTTTCTATTAAGGAAGTTTATTTAAAAATTGCTTTAGTTTTTGCATTTATTCCTGCTATTAGCCATTTTGTAGGATTTACTATTTTCAAAAATGCTTATATTCAAGGAATTCAAGATTTTCTACAAACACATGAGCAAGATGAGAAAGTTCAACGGACAGTTGAATATATGAAAGCTCTTTTAAAAACTTTACAAGATAATGATTTAACAAAAGAAATAACAATAATGTTTATAACTTATGGTTTTGAGCTTTTTAAACCTGTGGTTTTAGCAATTTTAATAATGTTTTTATCTGGAGCATTTGGAGGAGATAAAAGACCTGAAAAAGCATTTACAGTAGCAATTTTTTCTTTAGTTCCTGCTTGGGCAGCTGGAGTGTTTTATGCAATTAACTCAGCACTCTCTATGTTTATTTTATTTTTAGCTAGCTTTTATACATTTTACCTTGTGTTTATAGCAGGGGAAAAAGTATTAAAAATACCTTCTGAAGGCTCAAAAAATTTCCAATTTGTTTTACTTGTTGTGATTTTATATTTGATATTAAGTGGTATTATTGGAATGTTAGAAAGCACAATTACTTATAGAATATTAATTAGTTAGATTAGATGTTTTATTTGGTTATAAATCTCAATTGTTGCTTTTGATTTATTTAATGTATAAAAGTGAAGGCCTTTAACACCATTTTCTAAAAGGTCTTCACATTGTTTTACTGCAAACTCAATACCTATCTTTTCCACTTCTTCATTTTTATCTTGAACTTTTTCTAATTTTTTTACTAAAGGTTCTGGAATTGTAGCTCCACACATAAGAGCAAATTTTCTTATTTGTTTAAAATTTGTAATAGGCATAATTCCGGGTATTATAGGTATATCTATACCTTCCTTTTCACAAAGTTCTAAATAATCGTAAAAATACCTATTATCAAAAAACATCTGGGTTATTGCAAAATCTGCTCCTGCTTCAACTTTCTTTTTAAAGTAGTAAACATCTCTTTCAAGGTTTGGACTTTCTGGATGTCCTTCTGGATACGTAGCAACTCCTATACTAAACCAATCATTAAATTCCACTCTGATTAACCCAACAAGTTCATTAGCAAATTTACAGCCATCTTCAGGTATATGAAAATTTTCCATATTTACAGGAATATCTCCCCTAAGAGCAAGAATATTTTGAATACCTATATTTTTATAATCTTGCAAAATTTCTAAGAGTTCTTTTTTTGTATGACCAATACAGGTTAAATGAGCCATTACTGTTAAGGAAGTTCTTTCATGTATCTTTTTTACTATATTTCTTGTTCTATCCCTTGTACTACCACCTGCCCCATAAGTAACAGAAACAAATGTAGGATTTATGTGTTCTAGTTCTTTAAT
Source organism: Hydrogenothermaceae bacterium (assembly GCA_012961365.1). Classification (GTDB taxonomy): domain Bacteria; phylum Aquificota; class Aquificia; order Aquificales; family Hydrogenothermaceae; genus Hydrogenothermus. The sequence continues at coordinate 4,063 of DTZN01000015.1, read as the reverse complement.
TGTTTTAAATAGAGCTTCTTCTCCATCTTTTGTTTTTGGAGGGAAAAACTCAAAAGATATAGACCTATTTACTTGCCTTAGAAGCTGTGAAATTTTCATAAAAAGTAGTATAACATAAGATAAGGGGCAAAACCCCCTATTTGTAGATTAAAACATTCCTGGAGGTTTTCCTTTACCTGTAATTAATCTTTCTACAGGTTCTCCACCTAATATGTGTTTCTCAACAATTTCATCAACATCTTCAGGTTTTACATTTCCATACCATATAGCATCAGGATAAACAACTATATTAGGACCAAACATGCAAGGACCTAAGCATCCTGTTGGAGTTACTGACATTTTAGTCATTAGTTCTGGGTTAGCCATCAATTTTTCTTGAAATTTCATAAAGATTTGTTCTGAACCTCTATCTCCACAAGATGGCATTCCCGGTGGTTTTTTCTGCATACATACAAATACATGTTTAAATTCTGACAATTTCTTACCTCCTTTGATTATTTTTATAATTTGTAATTATAAATAAGCTAAATATAACTAAAAAATGATTTTAACCATATCAATTAACAGGTTTAAATCTAATTGTTGTTATTGCCCATTGTTTTTCATTTGCACTTATTGCGTTAAATTTCCAACTTAAGACATAGTTTTCAATTTGTTGTTTTATTTTTAAATTCCCCAATGCTTTTGGATATATTATTTCAACCTTATCAACTGTTCCATCAGGGTTTACCCAAAGTTTTACTTTTACCTTAGGAGGAGGAGGTAGTTTAGTTTTTATTTTAGGTGGTGGTGGTTTATAAACTATAATTCTTCCAGAAGCTGTTCCAAAGGCTGTTTTATCCAGTTTTTTTAGTTTCGTTCCAAAACTTGGATTAAAGTTTCCTTCTAAAACTGGTTTGTATTCTGGAAGATTGTTAAATGACACATCTGCTTCTGGAAAGTTTCCAAATTCTTCCTCTTTTTCTGGTAAAGTTATTTCCTTTTCATCTAAAGAAATAGTTTGAGGTAATATAGGCGTTGTAGCTGGAATTGATAGTTTTTTCTCTATATTTTTTCCTATTGTTTTTTTTGGTCTTTGGGTTTTTGGCTTTTTCTTTTTTATTTTTTTAGTAATCAGTTTTTTATGTTTTTTTATAATTTTTTTCTTAGGCTCTTTAAATTCTATAAACTTAACCTTTAGATTTTTATCTATAGGTTTTGGTTTAATATTTGAGATATAATACCCAAAGCTTCCAATAAGAATAGTGTTTATTAATACTCCGATTATTAATGCACTAAAAAATACTTTCTTATTTATCTTGCTTTCATTTATAATCTGTATATTCATAGGGGATATTTTAAAGTTTTAATAAAATTTTAGCAAGGATCGAAAGATGAATTTAACTATTTTAGGAACAGGAAGTTGGGGAACTGCTCTTGCACAAACTTTTTCTGTAAATTTTGAAAATGTTTTACTTTGGGGAATTAATAAAGAAGTTGTTGATACCATTAATACACAAAATAAAAATACAAAATATTTCCCTGAAATTATACTAAACAAAAATATTAAAGCGACTTTATCTTTAGAAGAAGCTATATCTTTTTCTAAAATTATTGTAATTGCTATTCCAACCCAAGCTATAAGAGAAACTTTAAGAAAAATTGGCATATCATTTTTAAAAAACAAAATCTTTATATCTGCTTCAAAAGGAATAGAAATTTCTAGCTTAAAACTTATTTCACAAATAATAAAAGAGGAAACCTATTTACCTGAAGAAAACATATTTGTTCTTTCTGGTCCTTCCTTTGCAAAAGAAGTAGCCTTAGGACTACCAACAGCTGTTACCTTGGCAGGTGATTTAAAAAAAGCTGAAGAACTGCAAATGTTTCTAAATACTGAAAATTTTAGAACATACATAACAGATGACATTAAAGGTGTTGAAGTTGGAGGGGCTGTCAAAAATGTTATTGCAATTGCAACAGGGATAAGCGATGGCCTTTGCCTTGGAAATAATGCAAGAGCTGGGTTAATTACTAGAGGATTATATGAAATGACAAAAGTTGCGACATTTTTTGGAGGAAGAAAGGAAACTCTTTATGGTCTTTCTGGCATGGGAGATTTAGTTTTAACTGCAACTGGAGATTTATCTAGAAATAGAAAATTTGGCAATTTGATAGGACAAGGAATATCTATAAATCAAGCTTTAAAGAAAGTAGGACAGGTAGTTGAAGGCTACAAAACTGTAAAAGCTTTAAAGAAATTAGTTTTAGAAAAAAATATAGAACTTCCTATAACTGATGCAGTTTATAGTGTGCTTTATGAAAATTTATCTCCAAAAGAAGCTGTAAAAATATTAATGTCAAGACAGCCAAAAAAAGAATTTGATTAAAGACAATACACAAAATTCGTTTGACAAATAGCAGAAATAACCGCAGTTTCCATAGTTAAAATATGTTCGCCAAGGGAAATAGTTTTGTAATCTTTTTTTATAAGAAGCTCCACTTCTTCTTTGATAAAGCCTCCTTCATTACCAATGAGAATGTTTATATTTTCTGCTTTATCTTCTAAAAACTCCTTTAAAGTATTGTTTTTTTCTCTTTCAAAAAATAAAAAATTTCTTTCTGCTTTAGGGATATCTTTTAGTTTAATTGGTTCATTTATAACTAAGGGGTAAAGTCTTTCACACTGCTTTATGGAATTTAAAGCTATTTTTTTCCACTTTTCTAATTTTTTTAATATATCTTTTTCTTTTAAAGCTGATGTTTTTGTTATAACAGGTGTTAATGAATAAGTTCCAAGTTGAGATATTGGCTCTATTAAATCATCAATTTTTGATGGTTTATTTGGAACTGCTAAAAATAGATTTATTTTTATATTTAGCTCTTTGGGTGGTAATTTTTCCAAAATTTTAGCTTTTAGGTATTTTTTTGATATTTCTTCAACTTGAGCTAAGAATATGTTTCCTTTTAAATCGTTTATTTCTATCTTATAACCTTTTTTTATTCTTCTAACTTTTGCATGTTTTAATTCATCTTCTTTTAAAAAAGCAAAATTGTTTTCAATCTCACCTATAAATCTAGGATATGTCATTAGTCAACAAATAAATTATCCTGTTAAAGGAATGTTTAATTTTTAAGCTTTTACTTTTTCTTCTGTTTTTGGTGTTTCTATTTTTTCTTTACTAACTTCTGCTTCTATTTCCTTGGCTTTTACAATTTCTTCTTTCTTTTCTTCTTCACCACTTAGAGAGTTTTTAAAATTTTTGATACCTTCACCTAATCCTCTACCAATTTCAGGTAATTTTTTTGCTCCAAATAAAAGTAATAATATTCCAAATATTAAAAGAAGTTCTGGTATTCCTATGCCACCAAACATTTAGGTCCTCCTAAAATATTTAAAACTTAATTATATCATATATATTTTGTTGGTAAATCCTCTAAAAGCTCAGGCATGTGTGTAAATCTATGGTTTCCTCCGGGAAACATTTTTGTGTATATACCTTTTCCTTTAAAGTATTCTGCAGTTTTTTTACTATCTAAAAGTTCATCATCTTCATCTAAATAAACAAAAACTAAATCTTTAATTTCTTTTTGTTTATCTTCTGGGACATAATAGTCTTTTAGGCTATCTAGATGTTGTTGTGTAAAGATATATTCTTCATTAGATTTATAGTTTATTTGAGGACCTACTTGATTTTTTAAAGAAGTATAAGGGTCTATTGATGGGTTTATTAAAACTGCAGGAACTTTGTATTTATTTGCTAAATATAATGCATAAAATCCACCTAATGATGTTCCAACTAAAAGAAGTTTATCTTTGTTTTTTATTGCTTCTACTAAAAATTCTAGCTGTTTTATAGCTTTTCTTGGGTCATAAGGTAGTGTTGGAGCAATTACATTTTCATCACCAAAATATTTTTTTAGATGATTTATTTTCTCTCCATAACCTGCTGAATTAAATCCATGTATATATAAAACTTTCAATTTAGTTTTCCCCCCTCCTCCTCAATTTTTCCAAGTTATAAATAATATATAACAGACTGCGTTATTATGCACATGTTATTGTTTATTTTTCCAATTTTGT
>DTZN01000014.1 GCA_012961365.1 Hydrogenothermaceae bacterium | reverse complement strand
TTCAGACTTACTTTTCCCCAAAGGGGAATGCTACTTGATGAGGACTATGAAACCATAGCTAAATTAATAAAAGAAGGAGCTTCAGAAGAAAAGATAAAACAAGTAGCAAACGAAATTAGAATGAAATTAAATCCCCACCCTGCAGGACAAAAGTATAATGTTCCAGAAATTGATGGAGTAAAGCTTGAAGGAGCTCAACATAAATATAAAGAAACTATTCTCTTTTTCCCTAAACAAGGGCAAACCTGCCATGCATACTGTTCCTTTTGTTTTAGATGGCCTCAGTTCGTAGGAATTGAAGAGTTAAAATTTGCCATGAAAGAAGTAGACATTTTAATAGAATATATAAGAAGAAACGAAACTATTACAGATATTTTATTTACTGGTGGAGATCCTATGATTATGAATGCAAAAGTATTTGCTTCATATATAAGACCAATTTTAGATGCAAATATTCCACATCTAAAAACAATAAGAATTGGAACCAAAGTTTTAGGATTTTGGCCATATAAGTTCTTAACTGATTCAGATGCACAAGAAATGCTAGATTTATTTAAAGAAATTGTAGATAGAGGATACCATCTTGCGTTTATGGCTCATTTTAATCATTACAAAGAGTTGCAGACAGATGTAGTAAAAGAAGCAACAGCAAAAGTATTAGAAACAGGAGCAGTAATAAGAACTCAATCTCCAATATTAAAACATATAAATGACAGTTCAGAAACTTGGGCAACAATGTGGAAAGAGCAAGTTCAAATGAGAATGGTGCCTTACTATATGTTTATGGCCAGAGATACAGGAGCACAGCATTATTTTGGAGTTCCACTTGTTAGAGCTTGGGAGATTTTTAGAGATGCTTATAAAAAGGTCAGTGGTCTTGCAAGAACTGTAAAAGGACCATCTATGTCTGCAACCCCAGGAAAAGTTAGAATACTTGGAGTTTCTAATGTTCATGGAGAGAAGGTTATAGTTTTAGATTTCCTACAAGGAAGAAATCCAGATTGGGTAGGAAAACCATTCTTTGCAAAATATGATGAAAATGCAATGTGGTTAGATGAGCTTAAACCTCTAGAAGGTGATGAGTTTTTCTTTGAAAAAGAGTTAGAAGAAATTCTTGGTCTAGAAAAAGTTTAAAATTAAAAAAGCCCCTTTTATGGGGCTTATTAATTAAAACATTATTCCTAAACTTATAAAAAACCCTTCTCCAGAAGTTTTTGTTTTAATATTATTTTTTTTAAGTTTGTATTTAACAATTCTATAGCCACCTTCTATAAAACCTCTAATATAGTTAATTCTTAATGCGTCAATAAAATCATGCATATATTCTTCATTGTAAGCATATCCCTGATATTCTAAGATTATTTCTGCAGTTAAATTTTGGTGAACAGGTAAGACTTCTACTTCTGCCTCAACATCTAACATTGGAATTATTTTATTATAGTCTTCTTTATACTCAGAACCGTTGTCAGATTTTAGTTCTAAGCTACCATCTAAATATCTGGCACTAATTCCAGCTCTTATATCTAGTCTATCTTCTGTTTTCTTTTTTAAATGACCTACATCCCATAAGAAACCCAGGTCATAATTATTAAAATCATAAATTGTTTCATATCTTTCTCCAGCATTTACATTAAAGGATTTAATAGAAAATGCCGTAGAAGATTTTCCTTTTCCTTCAAATTTTATTGGAGTATAAGTGAATATAATATTTATAAAACCCCGTTCTATACCATCATATATAATTTTTCCACCAAAATCTTTAGCATTTTTTAATTTAAAATCTTCCCTTAAATCATATTTCTTTCCATTAAAAGAAAACCACCCATTAGGTATAATAGTCCAGTAATCAATAGAAATTTCAACTCTTTTTTCAAATGAATGCCTTTTTTCATGGCTTTGATAAACTTCTTTGGCAAAAGAAAATCCTAATACCAAAAACATTCCCATCAAGGAACAAATAAACTTTTTCATAACTCTCATCCTCCAAAAATTTACAACTTAATAAATACTACAATGCTATATGTTTTATGCGTATTCAAATATATTAATAAAGATATTTGTAGATTTTATACCTTGATAGTTCTTGACACATTATATATTTGATATTAAACATAAAATTAAAACTAATACTTTCTGGAGGGTTTAATAAGATGACTAGAGAAGAAGCTATTCAAAAATTACTAGAAACAGACCCAGAATTTAAAGAATGGTATGAAGAACATGAAGAATTAAAATGGAAAGTTCACAAGCTTGACAAGCATAATCCACCAGACCCAGAACTGGAAGCTGAAGAACAAAGGTTAAAAAGAAGAAAGTTATATCTAAAAGATTTAATGGAAATAAGAATAAAAGAATTTATTGCTAAAAATGAACAAGCTGCATAGTAAAAATGGAAGGGGGGTTCCCCCTTTTTTAATAAATATTAGTATTTTCTTTCTTGAGGCTGATATTTAGTAATTTTTACATCTATATATTCAACTTTAGGACCGTCTTCAGTGTAATAAGCTAAAGAGTGTTTTAGGAAATTCTCATCATCTCTTTTAGGATAGTCTCTTCTAGCATGAGCACCTCTAGACTCTTTTCTCATTTCTGCAGTTACTGCAATTGCTTCAGCTAAATCTAAGAGGTTTCCAAGCTCAAGATAATTAATTAAAGCAGTATTGAATAATTTACTACTATCTCCAGGAGCAAGGTTTTTGTATCTTTCTTTTAATTCTTTTATTTTTTCTATAGCTTCTTTCATAGGACCTTCTTCTCTAAATATACCAACTTTATCCCACATGGTTTGTGCCATTTCAGTTCTGATTTCATTGATATTTTCAGTTCCTTCTTTCTTTAAAAGAGCTTCTATTTCTGCTTTTGCTCTTTCCTCTTCTGCTTTATAATTATAAGTTGTATCCTCTGGCATATTTTCTGCATATTCAGCAGCAGCAGCACCAGCAGGTTTTCCAAATACAACAATATCAAGAAGTGAATTTCCACCAAGTCTGTTTGCTCCGTGAACAGATACACAAGCACACTCTCCAACAGCAAATACACCTTTAACAGGTGTCATTGATGTTTTATAATCTTCCACATGTATTCCACCCATTGAATAGTGAGCTGTTGGTCTAACTGGAATAGGTTCTTCTATTGGGTCAACTCCTTCAAAATCAATAGCAAGCATTCTAATTTGTGGAAGTCTTTCTTTAATTTTCTGTGCTCCAAGGTGCCTTAAATCAAGGTGAACATAAGCATTCATACCTTCTCCCCAGCCTCTACCTTCAAGGATTTCTGTTTCTATAGCTCTTGCCACCATATCTCTTGGAGCAAGCTCCATTTTATTTGGGGCATAATTGGCCATAAATCTTTCACCTTTATTGTTTATAAGATATCCACCTTCACCTCTAGCACCTTCTGTAACAAGTATTCCAGTTGACCTTAATCCAGTTGGGTGAAACTGAACAAACTCAATATCTTTAACAGGAATTCCTGCTCTATAACAAATAGCAATACCATCTCCAGTAGAACCAATAGCATTAGAGTTTCTTACCCAGTAAACCCTTGCATATCCACCTGTTGCAAATACTACAGCTTTAGCTTTTATAGCATGAACTTCACCTGTTCTTATATCTATTGCAATTACACCTTTTGCTTCATTATTATCTATTAAAAGCTCATGAACATACCATTCATTTAAAAACTCTACTCCTTCTTTTAAACATTGTTCATACATTGTATGTAGCATTACGTGTCCTGTTTTATCAGCTGCATAACATGTTCTTGGGAAACCTGCACCACCAAAAGGTCTTTGTGCTATTCTTCCATCAGGAAGTCTTGAAAAAGGAACTCCCATATGTTCAAGTTCATATATTCTTTTAGGGGCTTCTTCACACATAAATTCTATTGCATCTTGGTCTCCAAGATAGTCAGACCCTTTTACTGTATCAAATGCATGAACTTCAGGGCTATCTGATGGGTCAACATTCGCTAGAGCCGCATTTATTCCACCTTGAGCAGCACCTGTATGAGACCTTGTTGGATAAACCTTTGTTATTACTCCAACTTTCACATTTTTGTTTTTATTTGCTTCCAAAGCAGCCATTAGTCCACCACCACCAGCTCCAACAATTAAAACATCGTAGCTAAGCATCTTTGCCTCCTAAAAGTTTCTCATTTAAAGAATTGTTAAAATTATATCAAGTATAAAAGCATTTGACAAAATGGTAAAATTTAATAGTTAAAAGGAAAAAATAATAAATTTTGAGGTAAAAAATGCCTGCAGAAGAGAAAAAACAAATAGATACCTAACAACTTTCATTTTCTTTACTCTTCTCCTTTTTCCTGTTTGCGTAATTTTCCAAAAT
>DTZN01000013.1 GCA_012961365.1 Hydrogenothermaceae bacterium | reverse complement strand
TTTTCGTCTTTATATTCATCTATTATTGTTTGTCTATGTGTTTCCAACTGAACTATATCGAAGCTAGGAACTAATTTGTAGGAAATTTCAGGAGGTAAACACATAAAAGCAATATCATATTCTTCCTTTGGTTCTTCTAATTTCAACTACTTTTTCTTGTAATTCTAAAGTATTAGGGTCAATTGGATTTTCTTTTATTCTTTCTTCTATAATTTTTTCGATTTTTTTGTATCCCATTCACCTACTCCTTAAAACTTTAGTCCTTTTTCTCTAGCAGCTTCTGCAAATTCTTTTACTTTTCCGTGGTATATAAAACCACCCCTATCAAAAACAACTTTTTCAATACCTTTTGCTAATGCCTTTTCAGCAATAAACTCACCTAATTTTCTAGCAATTTCCTTATTCTTTCCACCTCTAAATCCGTATTTCTCAACAAAATCTTTATCTATAGTGGAGGCACTAACTAACGTGTGTCCCTTTTCATCATCTATAATTTGAACATAAAGATTATTTAAACTTTTGTAAAAAGCCATTCTAGGTCTTTCAGCAGTTCCAAAAACTTTTTTTCTTATTCTCTTATGTCTAATTATTCTTTTTTCTCTTCTCGATTTTACTGCCATCTTTCCTCACCTTAGATTTTATTTTTTACCTGCAGCTTTTCCAGGTTTTAATTTAAGTTGTTCGCCTTTATATCTAATACCTTTCCCTTTATATGGGTCAGGTTTTCTAAAGTCTCTAATTTCTGCTGCAACCTGACCTACTAGTTGCTTATCAATTCCAGAAACTTTAATATTTGTATTTCCTTCAACAGAAATTTGAATTCCTTCTGGTGGTTCATAAACTACAGGGTGAGAATATCCAAGTTGCATTTCCAAAGTTTTTCCTTTCATAGCAGCCCTATAACCAATACCAACTATCTCAAGCTCTACAGTAAATCCTTCAGTTACACCCTTTACCATGTTTGCAATTAAAGCTCTAGTAGTTCCATGGATAGCTCTCATAAATGAGCTATCGTTAGGTCTTTCTATTTTGATTATATTATCTTCTTTAACTATTTTTAATTCTGGATTAAATTTTTGAGTAAGTTGCCCTTTAGGCCCTTTTACAGTAATTAAATTTCCTTCTTCTATTTTTACTTCAACACCATTTGGTATCTCTATTGGTTTTTTACCAATCCTTGACATTTATTATAGCCTCCTTAAAAGTGTTTACCAAACATAGCAGAGAATTTCACCACCAACTCTCTCTTTCCTAGCTTGAGCATCTGTGATAATTCCCTTATTAGTTGATAAAATAGCAGTTCCAAGCCCTTTTCTAACATAAGGTATTTCATCAACACCTACATATTTTCTACGACCAGGTTTTGAAACCCTTTGTAGTCCAGCGATAACAGGTTTAGTATTTCTTGGTCCAAGATACTTTAATTTTAAGATTAGTGTATTTTGAGTTCCTTTTTTATTTTCATCAGAAACTATATAATCTTCTATGTATCCTTCTTCTTTTAAAATCCTTGCAATTTGTTCCTTTATTCTTGAATTTGGAATGTAAACTTCACTTTTTCTAGCTTTTATTGCATTATTTATTCTTGCAAGCATATCTGCAATAGGGTCTGTTAACATTTTTTTCCTCCTTACCAGCTAGCTTTTTTCACGCCAGGTATTTCGCCTCTAAGAGCTCTTTCTCTAAAACATATCCTACACATATTAAACTGTCTTAAAAAACCTCTAGGTCTTCCACAAATTGGACATCTAGAATGATTTCTAGTTGAGTATTTGGGTTTTTTTAAAAAAGATTTAGCCCATAAAGCTTTTCTTGCCATTTGTATATTTCCTCCTTAAGATGCTCTAATTGGAAGTCCAAGTAATGCTAATAAGTATTTTGCTTCCTCATCTGTTTCAGCACTAGTTTCAATAATAATATCCATACCTCTAATTCTATCCACTTTGTCATAATCTATTTCTGGAAAGATAATTTGTTCTTTAATACCAAAAGCATAATTTCCTCTCCCATCAAAAGATTTAGGGTTTAGTCCCCTAAAGTCTCTAACTCTTGGAAGAGCTACAGAAATTAATTTATCTAAGAAATCCCACATTCTTTCTTTTCTTAAAGTTACCCTTGCTCCAACAGGTAATCCTTTTCTTAATTTAAATCCAGCTTCTGATTTTTTAGCTCTTCTAATTTCCGGTCTTTGACCTGTAATTAATGTTAAATCTTCAACCGCTCTATCAAGCTGTTTTATATCTTGAACAGCTTCACCAACACCCATATTAACAACTATTTTTTTAATTCTAGGTATCTGCATCGAAGATTTGTATCCAAATCTTTCCATCAATTTAGGAGCTACTTCCTTTTCGTATTTTTCTCTAAGTCTTGGTTTATATGTGCTTACAGCCATTTTCTATACCTCTTACGATTTAGTTTTTTTCCCATACAGTATCTATAATTTCACCGCTTTTTCTTGCAAATCTAACTTTTTTGATTACATTTCCTTCTTCAATATATTTATACCCTATTTTTGTAGGTTTTCCTGTTTTAGGGTCTAACAAAGCAACATTAGAAATATCAATTGGTCTTTCAATTTCAATAATCCCACCTTCTTGAACGCCTTCTATATGTTTTAGGTGTTTTTTCCCAATATTTACACCTTCAACAACAACTCTAACTTTTCCATTTTTTCTTATTATTTGTTTAATTTTTCCAGTCTTTCCTTTTTCTTTTCCTGCAATAACTATTACAGTATCTCCTCTTTTTAATTTGGTTTTTACCATTTATATTACCTCCGGTGCTAAAGAAACAATTCTGTAAAACCCTTTAGCTCTAATTTCCCTTGCAACAGGTCCTAAAATACGAGTTCCTATAGGTTCAAGGTTGTTATTAAGCAGAACAACTGCATTATCATCAGCTTTTACATAACTTCCGTCTTGTCTTTTTACTTCTTTAGCAGTTCTAACAACAACTGCTTTGTAAACTTTACCTTTTTTTGCTGTACCTGTAGGTAATGCTGATTTTACAGTAACAGTAATAACATCACCTAAAGTAGCAGTGGATTTTTGAGCACCAAAGTTAGCTTTTTTTGGTATACCTATACATTGAACTCTTTTAGCACCTGAATTATCTGCAACATTTAAATATGTTCCTCTTTGTATCATTACATTACACCCCTTCTAAAATTCTTCAAAAATAGGGACAAAATAATATTTTATAACTTTATTGAAATTAAATCAATATTACTGGCTTTCTGAAGATATAACTTCAACAACAATCCATCTTTTTAATTTAGATAAAGGTCTGCTTTCTCTAATTCTTACTACATCACCTACTTTAAGTTTATTTTCTGGATCATGAGCGTAATATTTCTTAGTTCTTTTTACTCTTTTCCCATAAAGAGGGTGAGAAAACTGCCTTTCTACAGCAACAACTACAGTCTTATCCATTTTATCACTAACCACTTTCCCTACGAATTCCCTTCTTCCAGCCATTATTCAACCTCCGAATTTTGAGCTTGAAGCTCTCTTTCTCTAAGAATAGTAAGTATTCTAGCTATATCTTTTTTTGTAGATTTTATTTCTGAAGGTTTTTCTAAACCGCCTATTTCATTTTGAAATCTTAATTTCATTAATTTTTGCTTTAGTTCTTTTAGTTTCTCTCTAAGTTCTTCATTTGAAAGTTTCCTTAACTCTTTTGCTTTCATTCTTACACCCCTTCAGCTTTTACAAGTCTTGTTTTTATAGGGAGTTTGTATCCTGCCTTTCTAAATGCTTCCTGAGCTACTTCCTCAGGAACTCCTGCAAGTTCAAATAAAATATGTCCAGGTTTTACTACAGAAACAAAATGGTCTAAGTCACCTTTTCCTTTACCCATTCTAGTTTCTGCTGGTTTTCTAGTGATAGGTTTGTGAGGAAAAGCTCTAATCCAAACTTTAGCACCTTTCTTAGCTTCCCTAACAATTGCAATACGAGCAGATTCAATCTGTCTAGAAGTTAACCAACATGGTTCTAAAGCTTGCAATCCATATTCACCAAAAGCCACCCTATTTCTACGGGAAGCTTTACCTTTCATTCTTCCTCTTTGTTGTTTTCTCCATTTTAGCTTTTTAGGTTGTAAAAGAGACATTATGTAATCCTCCTATTATTTTTACTTTTCTAGTTTTAATTCCTCTTCAATTTTATTAAGAACTTCCTCTTTTTGAGCTGCTAGTTTATCACCTTTATAAATCCAAACTTTTATACCTAGTATTCCATACTTAGTAGAAGCCCTTGCATATCCATAGTCTATCTCAGCCCTTAAAGTTTGAAGAGGCATTCTTCCTTCTAAAATCCACTCTTTTCTAGCAAGGTCAACACCACCTATACGACCACCAACTTGTGTTTTTATTCCTTTAGCTCCAGCTCTAATAGCATTATCAATAGCTCTTTTCATAGCTCTTCTGTGTGATACCCTTCTTTCAAGCTGAAGAGCAATATCTTCAGCAACAAGTTGAGCATCAAGTTCTGGAACTTTAACTTCATCAACATTAACAGTAATTTCTTTAGCATCTGTTAACGCTTGAATAATTTTATTTAGCTCTTCTACTTCAGCTCCTTTTCTTCCTATAACAATACCTGGTTTTGCAGCAAGTATTTTAATCCTAAGCTTATCTCCTAGCCTTTCTATCGCAACTTTAGATATACCTGCAGCTTTATATTTTTCTTTAATGAAATTTCTTATTTTTATGTCTTCATGTAAAGTTTTAGCAAAATCTTTTTTATCTGTATACCATTTTGATTGCCAGTCAGAGGTAATACCTAATCTAAAGCCTATTGGATGAACTTTCTGACCCACCTTTATTTCCTCCTTTACTGCCTTTCAGCTAATTTAATTGTTATATGAGAATATCTTCTTCTTATCATAGTAGCTCTACCATAAGCCCTTGGCATATATCTTTTTAATATAGGGCCATCATCAGCTTTAATTTCTTTAATGTATAGATTATCAATATCCATACCTTTCATTTCAGCATTAGCTATAGCACTTTTTAAAAGTTTTTCTACAATTCTAGCTGCCCTTTTATTTAATTCTCCAAGAATAGCTAAAGCAGTTCCTACATCTTTACCTCTAATTAAGTTAATAACCTGCCTAACTTTTGTAGGAGATATTCTAGCGTATCTTAAAATTGCTTTAGCTTCATTATTATTCACAGTAGTAGCCATTTGCCTTCACCTCTTATTTTTTCTTAACTGCTTTTCCTGATTTGTCAGGATGTCCTCTGAAAGTTCTAGTTAAAGAAAACTCTCCAAGTTTATGCCCCACCATTTCAGGTTGTATATATACAGGAATAAACTTCATTCCATTGTAAACAGCTATTGTGTGCCCAACCATCTCCTCAGTAATTGTGCAAGCCCTATCCCATACTTTTATAACTTTCCTTTCCCCTGTTTCATTCATTTTTCTAATTTTTTTTAGTATTTTCTCATTTACGTATGGGTTTCTTTTTCTTTCATTCCACTTTCCTTTATATCCCATCCTTATTTACCTCTGCGTTTGATTATGAATTTATCAGAGTATTTTGCACCTCTTCTAGTTTTATATCCTTTAGTAGGTTGTCCCCAAGGAGAAACTGGATGTTTACCGAAGGTTTTACCTTCCCCACCACCATGTGGGTGATCAACTGGGTTCATTGCTGTTCCTCTAACAGTTGGTCTAATACCAAGCCATCTTTTTCTTCCTGCTTTTCCAAGTTTTATAAGCTCATGTTCTGCAAGCCCAACCACACCAACAGTAGCCATACATTTTTTATGAACTAATCTTATTTCACCAGAAGGAAGTCTAAGTTGAACATAATCTCCCTGCCTACCTAGTATTTGGGCAGACATACCAGCTGCTCTAGCAAGCTGCCCACCTTTTCCAGGTGTTAGTTCAACATTATGAACAAAAGTACCAACAGGTATATTTTCAAGGGGTAAAGCATTTCCAGTTTTTATTTCAGCATCAGGTCCTGCTACTACGATATCACCAACATTAAGACCTTCTGGCCAAATAATATATCTTTTTTCTCCATCAAGATAATGTAGAAGAGCAATTCTAGCACTTCTATTTGGGTCATATTCTATTGCAGCTACTTTAGCAGGAACACCCCATTTGTCCCTTTTAAAATCTATTATTCTGTATAATCTTTTATGCCCGCCGCCTCTATGTCTAACAGTTATTCTTCCTTGATTATTTCTCCCTGCTTTTTTCTTTAATGGTTCTACTAAAGACTTTTCTGGCTTAGTTTTAGTTATCTCTGCAAAATCATATAAAACGGCGTGTCTAGTTCCATTTGTTACAGGTTTTAGTTTTCTAACTCCCATCTTCTTTCACCTCTTAAACTAATTCAGCAATATTTATTGGTTTATCGCTTTCTATTTTAACAATAGCTTTTTTCCATTTTTTTGTAAAACCTGGTTTATTAAAACCAACTCTCTTTCTTTTAGGTTTTACAATCATAGTTTTAACTTCTTTTACTTTTACTCCAAATACTTCCTCTACTGCCTTTTTTATTTCAACTTTATTTGCATCAAGTGCAACTTCAAAAACTAACTTATTTTCCTTTTCATTTTGATTTACTGCCTTCTCTGTAAGAACTGGACGAATTAGTATATCGTATGGAGTTCTCATTATCCTAACCTCTCGTTAATTTTTTCTGCAGCTGATTTAGTAATTAAAACCTTTTCTGCATTGAGAATATCATAGGTATTTAATCCATCAACGAGTAAAACTTTAACTTTAGGTATATTTCTAAAAGATTTAATTATATTTTCATCTTTTTCTGCTATTACAAGTAAAACTTTTGATTTATCAAGTCCAAAATTCTTTAAAACTTCAATAGCATTCTTAGTTTTTGGAGCTTCAAATGTAAAGTCTTCTATAAAGACAATTTCTCCATCTTTTAATTTAGTAGAAAGAACTCCTTTTAAAGCTTTTTTTCTAACTTTTTTAGGTAATGCATAGTAGTAATCTCTAGGATGTGGACCATGAGCAACACCACCACCTACCATAAGATTAGCTTTTCTATCTCCGTGTCTAGCATTTCCTGTTCCTTTTTGAGGTAAAATTTTCCTTCTTGAGCCTCTAACTTCAGCCCTAGTTTTTGTTGAAGCAGTTCCAGCTCTTCTAGAAGCTAACTGCCATTTTATAACTTCCCATACAGTATGTTCTTTAACTTCTGTATTAAATATATCTTCTTTTAAATTTATTGTTCCAACTTGTTCATTTTTTATATTAACTACATTTGCTTCCATCTTCTACTTCACCTCTTTTCTATTTGCTTATGATGCATAAGCGGCTTTAGCTTTTTCTAATTTTCTTTTGCCTTTTTTTCTATTTAGGATTACACTAGACTTTAACTCTACAAAAGATTTTGGAGCTCCTGGTATAGAGCCTTTCACTAAAATTACATTTTTTTCAGGGATAATATCTACAACCTCTACTCCTAATACAGTAATTCTTTCATTACCATAATGCCCCGCCATTCTTTTTGTTTTCCAAACTCTACCTGGATCTTCACAAGCACCTACAGAACCAACAGCCCTATGATATCTAGAACCATGAGATTTAGGAAACCCAGAAAAATCCCATCTTTTCATAGCTGATGCAAAACCTCTACCTTTAGAGGTTCCAGAAACATCAACTAAATCTCCAATTTCAAATACATCTTCAACTTTAACTTCTTGCCCTAATTGAACTTCTTCACCATCTTTTAAAGGAAACTCTTTCAATTTTCTTAATGGTTTAACTCCTGCCTTTTTGAAAACTTCAAGTAAAGGTTTTGGAGTTCTCTTTTCTTTTCTTTTTTCTGTTCCTAAAACAACAGCATTATATCCATCTTTTTCTTCAGTCCTAATTCCAACTACATAATTAGGCTCTACCTCAATAACAGTTACAGGTATAGCCTTTCCATTTTTAAAAACTCTTGTCATTCCTAATTTTTTTCCTATTATGCCTTTTGGCATTGCTCTCACTCCTTTTGTTAACTTAATTTGATTTCTACATCAACACCTGCTGGAAGGTTGATGTCCATTAATGCTTCAATTGTTTGTGGAGTTGCGTTTTCTATATCAATTAATCTCTTATGTATTCTCATTTCAAAATGTTCTCTAGATTGCTCAAACTTATGTGGAGACCTTAATACACACCAAACTTTTCTAGAAGTTGGAAGTGGAACAGGGCCTTTTATAACCCCACCACTTCTCTTTACAGTTTCAATAATTTGTTTAACTGATTGGTCTAAAACGTCATGGTCAAAAGCTTTTAATTTTATTCTAATTTTTTCATGTTCCATTCTTGCTCACCTCTGATTAATTACTCGATAATTTGTGTAACAACACCAGCACCAACAGTTCTACCACCTTCTCTTATAGCAAATCTCATCTGCTCCTCTATAGCTACTGGAACCATTAACTCTACTGTTAACTCTACATTATCTCCTGGCATTACCATCTCTTGCCCCTCTGGAAGCTCTACCACTGTTCCTGTCACATCTGCCGTTCTGATATAAAACTGTGGTCTGTATCCAAGGAAAAATGGAGTATGTCTTCCTCCTTCCTCTTTTGATAACACATAAACCTGTGCTTTGAATTTTTTATGAGGAGTTATTGTCCCTGGTTGTGCTAATACTTGTCCTCTCTCTACTTCATCTTTTCCTATCCCTCTTAATAATACTCCTACATTGTCCCCTGCTACTGCTTCATCAAGAGTTTTTCTAAACATCTCTATTCCTGTTACTACTGTCTTTCTTATCTCATCAGTCATTCCTACTATTTCTACTTCATCTCCTACTTTGAGAGTTCCTCTTTCTACTCTCCCTGTTACTACTGTTCCTCTACCAGAAATTGTAAATACGTCTTCTATTGCCATTAAGAAAGGTTTATCTGTTGCTCTTTCTGGAGTTGGAATGTATTCATCCATTGCGTTTAAGAGTTCTTCTACTGATTTTACCCATTTTTCTTCGTCGTTTAATGCTCCAAGCGCAGAACCTTTTATTACTGGAACTTCGTCTCCTGGAAATTCATATTTATTTAAAAGCTCTCTTACTTCAAGTTCAACAAGTTCTAATAATTCTTCATCATCTACCATATCGCATTTGTTTAAGAATACTACTATATATGGAACGTTAACCTGTCTTGCGAGAAGAACGTGTTCTCTTGTTTGTGGCATTGGACCATCTGCTGCAGACACAACAAGGATTGCACCGTCCATTTGTGCGGCACCAGTTATCATGTTTTTGATGTAATCTGCGTGTCCTGGGCAATCTACGTGTGCATAGTGTCTTTTTTCTGTTTCATATTCAACGTGAGTAATGTTAATAGTAATTCCTCTATCTCTTTCTTCTGGAGCTTTATCTATATCTCCGTATCCTATGAACTCTGCTAATCCTTTTTTAGATAATACGTATGTTATAGCTGCAGTTAATGTTGTTTTCCCATGGTCTACGTGTCCTATTGTCCCTACGTTTACGTGTTCTTTCTCTCTTACAAATTTCTCTTTTGCCATCTTATTTTTTTACCTCCTATTAATTTTCATCATTTTTATTTCTTTGACCTGCAATTTCATCTGCAATATTTTTAGGAACTTCTTCGTATTTTTGGAATACCATAGAAAACGTTGCTCTACCTTGAGTTATAGACCTTAAGTCGGTAGCATATCCAAACATTTCTGCAAGGGGGACTTCCACTTTTATAACAACTGTAGGTCCTTTCTTTTCAGAACCTAGTATTTTACCTCTTCTTTTAGATAGGTCTCCCATTACATCTCCCATATATTCTTCAGGAGTTTCAACTTCCACAAGCATAATAGGTTCTAAAAGCACAGGATTTGCTTTTTTTGCAGCTTCTCTAAATGCCATAGAACCAGCAATTTTAAATGCAATTTCAGATGAGTCAACTTCGTGGAATGAACCATCAAATAAAGTGGCTTTTACACCAATGACTGGATATCCAGCAATAATGCCATTTTGCATTGCCTCTTGAATTCCCGCATCAACAGCAGGGATAAATTCTTTAGGAATTATACCACCTACAATTTTGTCCACAAACTCATAATCTTTTCCTTCTAAAGGCTCTATTTCTATAACTGCATGACCGTATTGACCTCTACCACCAGACTGTCTTATAAATTTACCTTCACCTGTAGCTTTTTTCTTAATAGTTTCTTTATATGCAACCTGTGGCTTACCAACATTAACGTCTATGTTATATTCCCTTTTCATTCTATCAACCATAATTTCCAAGTGAAGCTCACCCATTCCATGAATTAGGGTTTGGTTAGTTTCAGGGTCAACAGAAACTTTAAATGTAGGGTCCTCTTTCATAAATTTATTTAAAACTTGAGATAATTTTTCTTGGTCTTGTTTGGTTTTAGGTTCAATAGCCATTGCAATAACAGGTTCAGGGAATTCCATAGATTCAAGAATTATTGGTTTTTGAGGGTCTGATAATGTATCTCCTGTTACTGTATCAAGCCCTACAGCAGCAGCAATATCCCCTGCATAAACTTCTGTAATTTCCTCTCTTTGATTAGCATGCATTCTAAGAATTCTACCAACTCTAACCTTTTTATTTTTATTTGCAATTAAGATTGTATCTCCAGCTTTAACAACACCAGAATAAACTCTAAAGTAAGTTAACTGCCCTGCATAAGGATCTGCCATAACTTTGAATGCCAATGCACAGAATGGTTCATCATCAGAAGGATATCTTATCTCTTCTTCTCCAGTTTGAGGATTTGTTCCTTTTACAGGAGGCATATCTACTGGAGAAGGCAAGAAATCAACAACTGCATCAAGTAAAGGTTGAACTCCTTTATTTTTAAATGCAGAACCACAAAGCATTGGAACAAGGTCCCTATTTATAGTAGCTTTTCTTAAAGCTTTTTTTAAAACTTCTACAGCTATTTCTTCACCTTCAAGGTATTTTTCCATTAATTCTTCATCAGTTTCTACTATAGCTTCAATCATTTTTTCGCGCCATTCTTCAGCAACTGGCTTAATATCATCAGGTATGTTATCAGTTATCTCGTATTTAGCTCCAAGTTCATCACCTTGCCATATATAAGCTTTCATTTCAAAAAGGTCAATTACACCGATAAAATTATCTTCTGCACCTATGGGAACTTGTATAGGAACAGGTTTTGCTCCGAGTTTTTCAATTATATCTTCATAAACTTTAAAAAAGTCAGCACCAACTCTATCCATTTTGTTTACAAAAGCAATTCTAGGCTTTTCAAACTTATCAGCCCATCTCCAGTTTGCTTCAGATTGAGGTTGAACTGCTTCAACAGATGAAAATACAAAAACAATTCCATCAAGGGCTTTCATAGAACGAACTACTTCAACTCCAAAGTCAACGTGCCCCGGTGTATCAATTATATTTAACTGGTATCCTTTCCAGTATGCAGCAGTAGTAGCTGCCGTAATTGTAATACCTCTCTCTTTCTCCTGTTCCATCCAATCCATTGTAGCGGCACCTTCGTGCACTTCACCAATTTTATACGTCTTTCCTGTATAGAAAAGTATTCTTTCAGTTGTTGTTGTTTTTCCTGCATCAATATGGGCAACAATACCTATATTTCTTAATTTTTCTATTGGCACTTGCCTTGCCATTTTCTTTTTTCCTCCAAATCTTTTGATTACAGTTTAATTAATTAAATTTTTTTATTTAATTACCATCTATAGTGAGCAAATGCTTTATTTGCTTCTGCCATTCTATGAGTATCTTCTTTCTTCTTATAAGCACCGCCTCTTTCGTTATACGCATCATAAAGTTCATTTGCTAATTTTTCTATCATTGTATAGTTTCCTTTTCCTTTTCTTTCTCTAGCAGCTTCAACAAGCCATCTTAAAGCCAGAGAAATTTGCCTTCTTGGAGAAACTTCTATTGGAACTTGATAAGTAGAACCACCTACTCTTCTAGGTCTTACTTCCATTACAGGTTTTAAATTGTCTATTGCTTTATGTAATGCAGTTAATGGGTCTTCTCCTGTTTTTTCAGAAAGTATTTTCATTGCAGTATAAACAATCTTTTCAGCTTTTGATTTCTTTCCATCTAACATCACTTTATTGATTAATTTATGAACTAAAACATCCTGATAAACAGGGTCTGGCATAATTTCTCTTGGTTTTACTGGTCCCTTTCTTGGCATGTTTTCTTACCTCTTCCTAATTAATTTTTTGGTCTCTTAGTTCCATATTTAGAACGAGATTGTCTTCTATTTTGAACACCAGCTGCGTCTAAAGCACCTCTTATTATTTTGTATCTAACCCCTGGTAAATCCTTAACCCTTCCTCCTCTAACTAAAACAATTGAGTGCTCCTGTAAGTTATGTCCTTCTCCAGGTATATAACAAGTAACTTCGTATCCGTTAGACAATCTAACCCTTGCAACTTTCCTTAATGCAGAGTTTGGCTTCTTAGGAGTTGTTGTATATACTCTTACACAAACCCCTCTTTTTTGGGGATTTCCTTCTAATGCTGGAGCTTTAGGCTTCTTTTTTACCTTTTTTCTACTTTTTCTTATAAGCTGGTTTATCGTTGGCACAGTATAACCTCCTTAAAAATATAAAGACAAGCCAAAATTATATTATAATGCTTTTATAAAGTCAATATAATAAAGTTTCTAATTTTTGAGAAATTATCCTTATATGTAAGTTTTCAAGATATATTAAAGTGAGTTTTATATTATATCACAAAAATCTTTATTATAATATTGCTATAAATTAAAAAACTTTGAGGTTTTAGATGAGTAAATTTTATATTACAACCCCTATATATTATGTAAATGATGTCCCACATTTAGGACATGCTTACACGACTGTAGCCTGTGATGTTTTAGCAAGATATAACAGGCAAAAAGGAAATAAAACTTTCTTTTTAACAGGAACTGATGAACATGGTCTAAAGATACAAAAGACAGCAGAAGAAAAAGGGATAACCCCTAAAGAACTTGCAAACCAAACACATAAAAAGTTTAAAGAGCTATGGGAAGTTTTAAATATTTCCTATGATAGATTTATTAGAACTACAGATGAAGACCATATAAAGGCAGTTCAGTATATTTTTCAAAAATGTTATGAAAATGACGATATTTATTTAGGAAAATATGAAGGTTGGTATTGTGTAGGCTGTGAGGAGTTTAAAACAGAAACTGATATAAAAGATAATGACTATAAATGTCCTATCCATCAAAAAAGGTGTGAAAAAATAATAGAGGAAAGTTATTTTTTTAGACTTTCTAAATATACAGAAAAACTTTTAGAGTTTTATGAAAAAAACCCAGAATTTATACAACCAGATTATAGAAGGAACGAAGTAATCTCTTTTGTGAAACAAGGATTAAAAGATTTATCTGTATCAAGAAAAAGAGAAAGGGTTAAATGGGGAATTCCTGTTCCTTTTGATGAAAACCATACTATTTATGTTTGGTTTGATGCATTAACTAACTACCTTACTGCGGTTGGTTATCCTAATACTGAAAGTGAAATTTTTAAAACTTTTTGGCCTGCTGATGTCCATGTTGTTGGTAAAGACATTTTAAGATTTCACGCCGTTTACTGGCCTGCATTTTTAATGAGCGCTGGACTTGAACTTCCTAAGAAAGTTTTTGCCCATGGATGGTGGACTGTTGAAGGGCAAAAAATGTCTAAATCTTTAGGTAATGTTGTAAATCCTTTTGAAATTGCTGAAAAATACGGAGTAGATGAAATTAGAT
>DTZN01000012.1 GCA_012961365.1 Hydrogenothermaceae bacterium | reverse complement strand
GTGGCGGAATTGGCAGACGCGGGGGACTCAAAATCCCTTGCCCGAAAGGGCGTGCGGGTTCGACTCCCGCCTCAGGCATTTATTTTTTTACATTTTCAGGTTTAATTTTTGCAAACTTTCTTTTTCCTACTTGAAGAATAAATTCTTTATTTAAATCAACTTCAAAATTAAAGTCTGTAAATTTTTCCCCATTTATTTTTACTGCACCACCTTTTATTAACCTGCGAGCTTCAGATTTTGTAGGAGCAAAACCAAGTTTATATACAAGTTCATATAAAGGTATTTTACTAGTGTCTGCATCTAAAATTATTTCTGGCTCTGGTATTTCATCTGGAAGTTGCTTTTTAGAGTGAACTTTTTCAAAATGTTCTTTTGCTTTTATTGCATCTTCTTTTGAATGAAATCTTTCAACTATATACATCCCAAGTTGTTTTTTTACTTCCATAGGATGTAAATTACCTTTTTCTATATCATCTTTCATTTTTTGAATTTCTTCTACTGTTAAATCTGTCAAAAGCTCCCAGTAATCCCACATAAGCTCATCAGGAATAGACATTATTTTTCCAAACATATCTTCTGGCGGTTCTGTAATTCCTATATAATTACCATAAGATTTACTCATTTTCTTAACGCCATCTGTTCCTACAAGTAAAGGAAGTAAAATTGCTACTTGTGGTTTTTCTATTCCATATTCTTTTTGTATATCTCTACCAATTAATAGATTAAATCTTTGGTCAGACCCTCCAAGCTCTACATCTGCCTTAATTGCAACAGAATCATAAGCTTGCAAAAGTGGATATATAAACTCATGTATAGAAATAGAACGATTTTCTTTAAATCTTTTTTTAAAGTCTTCTCTTTCTAGCATCCTAGCAACTGTGTATTTTGCTGTTAATCTTATTAAATCTTCTGCGGACATACTTGCTAGCCATTCACTATTGAAAACAATTACTGTTTTTTCTGGGTCTAAAACTTTAAATACTTGTTCTTTGTAAGTTTTTGCATTTTCTAAAACCTGCTCTTTCGTTAAAGGTGGTCTCGTTTTATCCCTACCAGAAGGGTCTCCTATCATTGCTGTAAAATCACCAATTATAAAATAGATAGTATGCCCTAGTTGCTGGAAGGTTCTTAATTTTTGAAGTAAAACGGTGTGCCCTAGATGTAAATCTGGAGCTGTTGGGTCAAAACCTGCTTTTACAATTAATGGTCTTCCTTCTTTTAATTTTTCTAAAAGTTCTTCTTCATTTATTATTTCAATTGTCCCTTTTTTTATAAGTTTTAGTTGTTCTTGTGGAGATAGCATTTTTCCTCCTTTTTATTTTGATAAATTGTTTAATTCTTCTAAGTATTGGTTTTTATAGGAAATGTAATTCTTATAAGATTTTTCTAGCCACTTGAGTTCTTCCTCTGTTAATTTTCTTTTAAATTTTGCAGGACTTCCAGTCCATAAACTTTGTGGCTCTATTTTTTTATTAGGAGTAATTAATGCTCCTGCTCCAACTATGCTTTCCTTTCCTACAACTACTCCATCCATAATAGTAGCAGACATACCAATTAAACATCTATCTTCAATTGTGCAGGCATGAAGCATTACATTATGTCCCACTGTTACTTCTTTACCTATTATTGTTGGATATTTTTTATGGTCAACATGGATTATAGTTCCATCTTGAATGTTTGTTCTGTCTCCAATTCTTATGTAATTAACATCTCCTCTAATAACTACGTTATACCATATTGAACAATCTTCTCCTATTTCAACATCTCCGATTATTATTGCATTTTCTGCAATAAAAGCTGATGGATGTATTTTTGGATATTTTCCTTTATATGGCTTAATTATTGCCATTGTTCTCCTCTTTATGCTTTTTTAAAAACTTTACGCCAATTATAAGATATAAAACAAGCATTGAAAACATTATAAAAATTGTAAGTATCAAAGAAAGTATATCCATTTTAACCCTTATAAACTGCCTTTCCTGTTTCTGTTTCCCAAACAATAACACTTACTACCTTTATATCATCTAAAAGCCCTGCTTCTTCAAGTTTTTTAGTTAAAAAATCATATATAAATTTTGCTAATGCTTCTGCTGTTGGACAAAAATCAACTACAAAAAGTTTTAAAAATCCAAAATCTTCTTTAAATTTAGGATAAAGAGGGTCATTTTTATCTATAATAAATGAATGGTCAATTTGGTTATCGATTAAATCTTTTAGTGCAGCTTTTATATGGTAAAAATCTATAACCATATCCTGTTCATTTAAAGTGTCAGAACCTACAGTTACTTCTACTTTATAACTATGACCATGTATATTAAGACAAGGGTTTGGAGGAATTTCATTTCCCATAAGTTTTGCACCTTTTCCTGCCATTAAATTTTGTTTCCAAACTCTATGTCCTGCTTCAAATTTAAACTTTTTTGTTATTTCATATTTC
>DTZN01000011.1 GCA_012961365.1 Hydrogenothermaceae bacterium | reverse complement strand
GAGGATAGTTTACTTTACTATTCTTAAAGATAAATCCCCTGTATAGAAATTTTTTTCTTTTCCATTTATTTCTAATTTTATTCCTCCATATTCATTTAAACCTTTAAAAATTCCTTCGTAAATTTTTTCATCGTCAATAATTTTTACTTTCTTCCCTTTCCAAAGGAGATATTTATCAACTTCCTTGACAGGATTTATTTTTTCTTCTAAAAATTTAAAGTAGTAATCCTCTATACGGTTTAAAAGCTCTCCAAAGAAATTTTTCCTATTTATTGGTCTGCCTTTTTCTATTAAAAGGCTTGTAGCAATATTTTTGATTTCTTTAAAATCTTCCTTTGAATAATTTACATTTATACCTATTCCAACAATGAGCTTTTCAATATCTGAAAGTTCAATATTTGTTTCAATAAGTGTTCCTGAAACTTTTTTACCATTTATATAAATATCGTTAGGCCATTTTATGTGTGCATTTACTCCAAAATTTTCAATTGTTTTTCTTATAGCAAGAGGAAATAAAAGGGAAATTTGAAGAAGTTTATCAATTGTAATTTTAGGTTTTAAAACTATAGAAAAATAAATCCCTTTAATAGGTAAAGATACCCATTTTCTTCCCTTTCTGCCTTTACCTGCTGTTTGCTGTTCTGCAACTACTATAGTGCCTTCTTCTAAGTTATTTTCTTTTGCAAAAGTATTACTTGAATTAAGAGTTTTAAACCAAATGTAATTTTTTCCTATTAATTTTGTTTTTAAATACGGTCTTACTTCATTTTCAAGTAAATATGGTGATTTTTCTACAAGTTTATACCCTTCTTTTTTATGCTCAAATTTATAACCTAAACTTTCTAGTTTTTTTATTCTTTTCCAAATAGCAGTTCTAGATAGATTAAAATTTTTAGCTAGAATTTCCCCTGAAACAGTGTTTCCATCTAAAATTTGTAAAATTTGTAGGTCTATATTATCCATAATTAAGCCTTTAATATACTTAAAAACGCTTCTTGAGGAAGTTCTACTTTTCCAAATTGTTTCATACGTTTTTTACCTTCTTTTTGTTTCTCAAGTAGCTTTTTCTTTCTACTAACATCACCACCATAACATTTTGCTAAAACATCTCTTCTAAGTGGAGCAATCCTTGTTGATGCTATTACTTTTGAACCTATAGCTGCTTGAATTCTGACTTCAAAAAGTTGCCTAGGTATAACTTCTTTCATTTTATCTACTAAGTTTCTACCTACCCTATAAGCTTTATCTTTGTGAACTATAAATGAAAGTGCATCAACAGGCTCACCGTTTATTTTTATATCCATTTTTACTAAATCCCCTTCTTTGTATCCAATAAACTCATAATCAAAAGAAGCATAACCTCTTGTTGCAGTTTTAAGTTTATCATGGAAATCAAATAAGACTTCTGCCATTGGTATTTCATATCTAAGTAAAGCTGTATTTTTATCTATATACTCAAATCCTTTTTGAACTCCTCTTTTTTCTTGAACTAGTTGCATAATTGCCCCAATATATTCTGAAGGGGAAATAATACTTGCTTCTATATAAGGTTCTAAAATGGCTTCAATTTTAGATGGGTCTGGAAGTTGTGAAGGATTTCTTATTTCTATTTCTTCTCCTGTTTTAAGTTTTACCTTATAAATAACATTAGGAGCTGTTGTAATAAGCTCTATATCATATTCTCTTTCTAGTCTTTCTTGAACAATTTCCATATGTAAAAGTCCTAAAAATCCACATCTAAAACCAAGTCCTAGGGCTGGAGAGCTTTCTACTTCGTAAGTTAAGGCGGCGTCATTAATAGAATATTTTTCCAATGCATCTTTTATATCCTCAAATGTTGTTGAACCTGTTGGATAAAGCCCTGCATATACCATAGGTTTTGCTGGTCTAAATCCGGGAATAGGCTCTGGTGCATCTGTTTTAGCATCTGTAATTGTATCTCCAACTCTAATGTCCCTAACATCTTTTATAGATGCTGCAATAAATCCAACATCTCCAGCTTTTAATGAATCCAATGATGTCATTTTAGGTGTTTGAGCTCCAACTTCAACAACATCAAACTCCTTTCCAGTTGACATTAGTCTAATTTGTGTTCCTTTCTTTACATCTCCGTCAAATATGCGGACAAATGCAACTGCTCCTCTATATGGGTCATAGTAAGAATCAAAAATAAGGGCTTTTAGCGGTTTATTTTCATCTCCTTTTGGAGGAGGGATTTTATTAACAATAGCTTCTAGAATATCTTCTATACCTATCCCTGCTTTACCAGATGCTAAAATTGCTTCTTCTGGGTCAAGCCCTAGAACTTCATCTATTTGCTGTTTTATTCTATCTACATCTGCAGATGGTAAATCTATTTTATTTATAACTGGAATAATTTCTAAATCTAAGTTTAATGCTTGCCAAAATGTTGCAAGGGTTTGAGCTTCTATTCCTTGAGTTGCATCAATTAAAAGTAATGCTCCTTCACAGGCAGCTAAAGAACGAGATACTTCATATCCAAAATCTACGTGTCCCGGAGTATCTATAAGATGAAGTGTGTAGTTATTACCGTTTTTTGCTTTGTAATTAAGCCTTATTGCTTGAAGTTTTATGGTAATTCCCCTTTCTCTTTCTATATCAAGGGTATCAAGTAGTTGGTCTTGTTTTTCTCTTTCTGTGATAGCACCACAATACTCCATTAATCTATCTGCTAATGTAGATTTTCCATGGTCAACATGGGCAATTATTGAAAAGTTCCTAATAAACTTTAATCTATCTGACAATTT
The DNA here is from genome assembly GCA_012961365.1 of Hydrogenothermaceae bacterium. Taxonomy (GTDB): domain Bacteria; phylum Aquificota; class Aquificia; order Aquificales; family Hydrogenothermaceae; genus Hydrogenothermus. Next base: position 4,228 of record DTZN01000011.1, on the reverse strand, counting down.
TTCCTCCAAAGGAAAGTATGCATAATTAAATATTTTAACTTAGAAAAAAAGCATCTAGAATGCGAAAGAATATAGTTAAAGGGTTATAACTTTACCAAAGCTTAGATTGGTATATTTACCTAAGTGTGAATATTCTATAAATCTTTTTAATGCTAAGATTTTGTTTAATTCTAGGGGGCTTTTAGTATTTATTTTAAAAAAAACTTTTCCTGTAAAACCTACTTTTGGAGGAAGTGTTGGCATTTCAACATGAAAAGTTCTTAAAAATGCTGCAGTAATTTTTACATGCTTTAAAACCCAATCATTGTCAAAATTTATTTTTTTTCTTGAAAAGGTATTCCATTTTTCAGTAGCGTCTATAAATATCTCAACTGGGTCTGGAAGTAAATACTCTATACCATTTTTTTCAAGTATTGTTGGAGTTATAAAATCCAGAGCTATTTCTGTAATTAACTCATTATTTTGGAGAAAATCTTCGAAATCTTCTTCTTGTAAATTTTTTATTTTTATTTTTTCTATATGAATATCTCCAATAAGCAGTTTATCTGAAGGCATTGAAAGAACTTCTAGAAAATATTCTAAAAGTTTTTCATCTAAAACTGAAAGTTCAATAGAAAAATTGGTTATTAATTCTTTTTCATTATAAAAAAATCTTGGATATGAGATAGTATATGGTTTTACTTTTTGTTCTTCTATCTTTAATCTTTTTTCTAATGGAAATTTTAGAAGAAATATTTCATTTAGTCTATTTGGTGGTATAAATTGTGGTAATGTTGCCTTATCCAAATAAATATCTAATAAAAATTTTGCTGGCATTATACTTTTGTTTTTTCCTTTTCTTCTTCCTTATCTTGTAATATTTCACTTACATCTAGTGTATAAACGTGGGATATTCCTTCTCTTGCAGAAACTCCTATTAATTTATCTGCATAGCTTGCCATTGTATCCCTAAGTGTTACTACTATAAATTGGGCTTCTTTTGATAGTTCTTTCATTAGTTGGGCTATTTTTCTTGCATTTGCATCATCTAAATGGGCATCTACCTCATCAAAGTAATAAAATGGAGCTGGTTTATATCTTTGGACTGCAAATAAAAATGCTAAGGCTGTTAAGGTTTTTTCTCCTCCTGACATAATTTCAAGCCTTTTAACATCTTTTCCCCTTGGTTTTGCTTTTAGTAAAACTCCTCCTGATAATGGGTCTTCTTCATTTTCAAGTTCTAAGTATGCTCTACCTCCTGGGGATAACTGCTTAAATATTTTATTTAGATTTTTATTTACAGTTTCATAAACTTCCATAAATGCCCTAATTTTTTTATCTTCTAAACTTTTTATAAGTTCTTCTATTGATTTTTTCTCTTCTATTAATTTTTGAAGTTTTTCATTTAAATCTTCATATCTTCGTTTGACTTCTTCAAAATCCTCTACTGCTTTTTGGTTTACTGCTCCTATGGATTTTCTTGCATTTTCTAAACTAATTAGCTCTTTTTCTAACTGTTTTAAATCTCCTTTAATTGGCTCTCCTGTATATTCTTCTTTTAAAAGTTCTATTTCTAACTTTATATCTTCAAGTTTTTGCTCTAATTTTCCTTTATCTTCTAGTAAATATGTTATTTGTTTGTTTATATTATCTTCCTCAAATCTTAATGCTTTTAGCTGCTTTTTTAAACTATTAAGTTCATTTTGAAGATTTTCTTTTTCTATCTGCTTTTCTTTTAAACCTTCCCAAAGCTTTTGTAATTTTTGGTTTTCTTCTTCTATTAGCTTTTGAAGCTCTTTTATTTGGGTCTCTTTATTTTTTATTGCTCCTTCTGTTTTTAATTTTTCATTTTCTATCTGGTAAATTCTTACTTTTACAGAATTTTCCAATTTAGCCTGCAAAGATGTAAGCTCACTTTCTAAGTTTATTTTTTCTTCTCTTAAGACATAAACCTGTTTTGTTGCTTCTTCCCATTCTTTTCTTAATTGATGAAGCCCTTGGCTTTCCATTTTTTCTAGGATTACTTGTTTTCTTCTTTCTGCTAAAGATAGTTGTTTTTTTACTTGTTTTATTTCATCTTTTAGGCTTTCTATTTTTGCTTCTGTGTTAATTTGATTTTGTTTGATTTCTCCAACTTCATACTCTAAAACAGATATTCTATTTACTGTGTTTGTAATCTGGTTTTCTATATCTTTTTCCCTTTGGATAATGTTTTCGCTTTCTACAGAAATTTTATATATCTCTCTTTCTTTTTCTTGAATTTGGTTAGCTAGTTTTTTTAGTTCTTCTTCTATTTCATATTCTTCAGTTTTAAGCCTATCATCTTCTTTTTCTAATCTTTCTTTTTCTGCTTCTAAAGCTCCTTTCCCTAATGTTGCTTTTGTTTTTGATGAACCTCCTGAAATTGTTCCTGATTTTTCAAATATATCTCCATCTAGAGATACCATTCTAAACACACCAATACCTAAGGATTTTGCAGAATTAAAGTCTTCAACGATTACTGTATCTGAAAAAACATATTTAATAGCTTTTTCTATTTTTGGATTATATTCAACAAAATTTATTGCTAAACCTATCACACCTTTTCTAAATGGGGGTTTTGTTATTTGTGGAACACGGATTTTATTTAAGGGAATAAATGTCAATCTTCCTGCTTTTTCTTTTCTTAAGATTTGAATACAATTTTTAGCCACATCTTCATTTTCTACAACTACATTGGTTAGTCTAGCTCCACCTGCTGATTCTATTGCTGTTGTTAGTTCTTCATCTTTTACAGATATTAAATCTGCTACCTGTCCGTAAACTCCCGGAATATTTTTTATCAGGGTATATGCTCTATCTTCTTTTACGTGTTGTAATTTTACTAAAACTTCCGTTAATTTTTTAAAGTTCTCTTCTCTTTTTTTTGCAATGTTTTCTAACTTTTTTTCTAATGCATCTTTTCTTATTTTTAGCCTATTTATTTCACTATGCAAACTCTTTAGTTTTTTTTCTTGGGTTTTTGTATATTGGGATATATTAGATTTTGAACTTTTTAAATTTTCTAGCTCTTGCTGTAATTTTTCTATTTCTTCTTTGTATGTTTTTTCTTTGCTATAAAGCTCTTCTAATTTATGGTTTAAAGACAACTCTTTTTTTTCTAGATTAGATAAATTATCTTTTAAACTTTTTTCTTCTTTTTCTACTTCTCCTAAATCTAATCTTGCTTTTGTTCCACCTATTTCTATTTCTTTTAGCTTTCTGTTTTTCTTTTCCAAACTTTCTTCTGCTTCTTTTAGTTTAGTTTCAACTTCTGGAAGTTTTTCTTTTATATGAGATATTTTTTCTTCCAGTTGTTTTATTTCCTCAAATTTTTCTTCTTTTTCTTTTATTAGTTTTTTTAAATTTTCTTTTAATTGGGAAATTTCTTGATTTATTTCCGAAATTTTTGTTTTTGAAGTTTCTATTTTTGCTGTTATGCTTCCTTCTTTTTCTTTAATTGGAAGTAGAGATTGTTGAAGTTCATCTAGCTTTTGTTCTAGCTGTTTTATGTTTGATAAAAGTTCTTTTTGCCTATGAAGATTACTTTCTTTTTGTGTGTAATAAGAGTTTAGCTTTCCTTCTATCTCTTTTAGTTTATTTGCTGTTTTTTCTTGATTTTCTAATAAGTCAAATAATTTTACTCTTTTAATCAGCTCTTTTATTTTTTCGATTTCTTCTTCAAGCTTTAAAGCTTTTAATGCATTTTCCCTTTCTTCTTCTAATCTTTTTAGATTTGCTTTTACTTCTTTTAAAACAAGCTTTGCACTATTAAGTTTTTTTTCTGTTTCTTCTAAGTCTTTTAAAGCTTTTTCTTTTTTTTCTTCGTAATCTGTAATTCCTGCAATTTCACTTAAAATATCCCTTCTTTCTGCAGGGGTCATTTTGATAAATTTAAATATATCTCCCTGTGTAACTATGTTGTATCCTTGTTTTGGAATACCTGCCATTGATAAAAGTTCTTCAACTTCATACTGCTTTGCTGGGCGACCATTTATTTTATATGTGGATTTTCCGTTGTGTTCTACTTTTCTATAAATAGAAACTTCTTCATCATTTAATGGAAATGCTCCAAGATTTTTAAATACAACTTCTATTTCTGCATATTCTGCAGATTTTCCTTTAGAAGAAAATATTAAGTCTGATAACTTTAAAGCTCTCATAGATTTTGCAGAAGCAATACCAAGGGCAAAAACTATGGAATCTCCAATATTACTTTTTCCTGAACCAT
>DTZN01000010.1 GCA_012961365.1 Hydrogenothermaceae bacterium | reverse complement strand
TTGAACCCGCGACCCCGAGGGCCACAACCTCGTGCTCTGCCAGCTGAGCTACACCCTCCATATTTAAGGGTAAAATATTATAACTTAAAATCAAAAAAAATTACAAAATTTAGGAGGATATTATGAATTATTTAATACACCTCGAAAATGTTCCTGTGTATAAACCAGGTAAACCAATAGATGAAGTAAAAAGAAAACTTGGTTTAGAAGAAGTTATTAAACTTGCTTCAAATGAAAATCCTTTTGGATGTTCATTGTTTGTAAAAAAAGCTATAGAAAGAGAAAGTTTAAATATAAACAGATATCCTGACGGAGGAGCGTTTTATCTAAGAAAAGAACTTTCTAAATTTTTAGCTGTAGATGAAGATGAAATAGTTTTTGGAAATGGTTCAAATGAAGTTTTAGATATGATAGCTAGAGCTTTTCTAAAAAAAGGGAATGAAGTATTAATTTTTCAATATTCATTTATAGTATATAAAATTATTTCCCTAATACAAGGAGCTACAATTAAAGAAGTTCCTGTAGAAAATGATTTTTCTAGAAATTTAAATAAGCTATTAGAAAATATTTCTTCAAAAACAAAAATAATATTTATAGATAATCCCTGCAATCCTACAGGAGTAGCAAATTTAAAAGATGAATTTGATAATTTTATAATAAACTTACCTGAAGACATCTTATTAGTAATAGATGAAGCATATTTTGAATATGCAAAACCTCATGGAGTTCCAAATGGTATAAATTATGTTAAACCAATAAATCCTAAAATTCCAAAGAAAAATATAATAATCACAAGGACTTTTTCAAAGGTTTATGGGCTTGCTGGATTAAGAATTGGGTATGGTATAGCAGATAAAGAAATTATCAAAATCTTAGAAAAAGTTAGACAACCTTTTAACACAAACCATTTATCTCAAATAGGAGCAATTCAAGCTATAAAAGACCAGAAATTTGTTGAATATAGTGTTTCTCAAAATGAGATAGGAAAAGAATATTTATATGAAGAACTCGAAAAACTGAATATTCATTTTATTCCATCTTTTGCCAATTTTATAATGTTTAAATCTCCTGTTAATAATTTATATACTGAATTATTAAAAAAAGGGATTGCTATTAGACCTGCTTTTGGAATTGATGGATATTACAGGGTTTCTATTGGAACTATGGAGGAAAATAAAAAATTTATAAATACATTAAGAGAAATAATTTAGATTTTTTTACAAAAAAACACTAATATTTTTTGACAATTTTAACTGACAGGGCTATAATGTTATATTAGAAAATAGAAAATAAAATGGAGGTATATTTGAATGATTATTAGAAAAGAACATGCACTTGCACTACTCAATGCAAAATCACAGGAAGAAAAAGGTATTGCTTGTCAGATAACTGTAAAATCTGAAGAAGAGCCTTATATTGAGCTTGAACTTCAAAATCTTTTAGAGCAAGGTTCTAGCCCTATTGAGTATGTTTTAACTTATTGGGGTAGAAATTTAGTTTATTTACTCGAAGAAATGGTAAAAAAAGGAGTTATCAAACATCCGTCAGAGTGGGACGATAGATTTAGATGGATAGGTTCGGAAGTTATAGCAATGATTGAAAGTTCTATAAAAAGTGGAGGGCTTACTGGAGAAGAAATTTTTGAAGCTCTAAAGGAAAGAGGTTTTGCTGAAGAAACCCATGAAGAAAAAAAAGGTTGGTTTAAAGAGATAAATGAATATGCAAAATCTATTTATGAAATTTATCAAAATGCAAAACCAAGACTAGAAATTTCTAAAGAGCTTGCAAATTATATTGCTTCAATGCCAACTGGTCCTGCAGAAACAAGCGCACTTCCAGAACACGGTAGATTTCCATTATTACTAGAAAGCATGAGATTAATATCTTTTTCTGTTCCAAATTCTGATGTTTACACATTATCAGGTTTAGGACAAGCAGTTCAAAAAGCTTGCCAAACTTTAGCACCAGCTTTTGAAACGGTTATAAATGAAGATTATATGTATTCTCTTTTAAAAGTATTAGATAGTGGAATTGAAGCTCTTTCTGAACAGGAAAGGGAAGTTTTAGAAGCTTTAGCATTTATTAATGATAAAGGAGAATTATTACCTGCAGGAGAAGCATTAGTTGAAGTTTACCATCTTTGGAGTGAAAAAGTTTACAGACCAGTTAAAACTTTTAATTTAGAAACTTTAGATGCGGAATTATTAATTGGAATAGAAAAGGTTTGGAAAAAAAACAAAGAAAATCCTGAAATTATTCCTACTGCAGAGGAGATTGTTCACTTCTTGCTTGAAAAACCTCTCAAAGAGTATAAGCACTTAAAAGAATGGTATGGAAGAATGATAAACCAAGCTATGGGATATCAGAAAAAAGAAGAACTTAAGAAAAAATGGGCAGAAGTTAAAAACTTGGAAGAATTATTTAAACATTTCTGGGAAAAAGGTAATCAATGGTATGAAAGATTATTTGATACAGTAAAAGAAAGCCTATACTCACTTGAAGCATTTAATTTAATTTCTTCTGAAGTTGATGAGAAATCAGGAAAAGTTGTTTACAAATTTACTAAATATGGAGAAAAAGTATTAAAAGATATTAAAGAAAAAGGTGTTAGAGAAATAAAAGCTGATGCTGTTAAAGCAATATCTATCACAAAAACGCAATTTGGAGCTCCAAATTATAAATGGTATGAAGAGGCTGTAAATGAACATTTAGTTGGCGGTGGTTATCCAACAAAATCTGGAAAGCTTTATGAAGAGCTTGCATACAATATTTATAGACTTCCTCATTTGACAAGATTTGAGCTTATGGTATTACACAAAATACCTGAATATGGAATGTTTTTAGATGAGCTTTTCAAAGAATTTGACGAAACTTTAAAAGAAGAAGTTCAATATGCAGTTAATAAACTTGAAGCAAGATATATATTAGATGTTTTACCAAACAGTGGACTTGCATTAACTGAAGCTGGAAAACTAATCAAAAAAGCACTTTCTGGAGTTCCTGAAGGAATTGCCAATCCAATAAACCCTGTTATAGTAAGAATTTTACAAGCTATAAAACAGGTTGGAAATTTATATGTTAAAGAAAGAAATGTTAGAATATTACCTAAAAATTGGGAAGAAGCTATAAAAATGTCAGGATTAGATAAAAATACTTTTGAAAAAGAAATAGCTGTTGCTAGAATTGCTGGTTATATTGGAAAAACTTCTTTACATGAGTCTGCATTAGAAATATTAGAAGCAGTGGAACTTATGAATAAATAAATTTTGTAGCCCCTTTTGGGGCTATTTTCTTTTTCTAAACTCTTCTGGATTAACTTTAAATTTTTTGAGTAGTTTCTGCAGTGATTGTCTTTCTATTTCTGCAAGTTTTGCTGCTTGGGTAATATTTCCTTTGGTTATTGTTAAAAGCATTCTTAAGTATTTTTCCATGAATTCTTTCTCGTTTGCTTTTTTTGCCTTATTGTATGCGAAACTAAACTCATCTTTCGAGTTTGATATTATATAATTTGGTAAATCTTTTACATTTATATACTCATTTGCAAATATACATGCATTGTTTATCGCCCCTTCAATTTCCCTTACATTTCCTGGCCAATCATAGTTTATTAAGATTTCTAAAGCCTCTGGAGTTATACCTTTAATTATTTTGGTTTTTGAATTTTCTTTGTTAAATTTTTCTATAAAGTGGTAAATAAGAACTGGAATATCATCTCGTCTTTCTCTTAAAGGAGGTATGTGTATTTTTACACTTGAAATTCTAAAGTATAAATCTTGTCTGAATTTCCCTTCTTTAACTAAATCTTCTAAATTTCTATTTGTTGCTGATATAATTCTAACATCAATAGGTTTTTCTACTGCTTCCCCTATCCTTCTAATCTTTTTTTCCTGTAAAAATCTTAAAAATTTACTTTGTATATCAAGAGGCATTTCTCCAATTTCGTCTAAAAATAAAGTTCCACCATCTGCTTCTTCTATTACACCTTTTTTATCTTTATCTGCTCCTGTAAAAGCCCCTTTTTTATATCCAAAAAATTCTGCTTCCATTATATCTGGGGAAATACTAGCACAATTTATAGCAATAAATGGTTTATCTTTTCTTGGGCTTAGCTCATGAATAGCCCTTGCAAAAAGTTCTTTACCGGTTCCACTTTCCCCTGTTATTACAACAGGATAATCAAATAGGGCCACTTTTTTTAGGTTTTTTAAGAGATTTTTCATAGAATGATTAACTGTAATTATGCTTAATATTTTGCTTTCTTCTAACTGTTTTAACCTTTCTTTTAATAGTTTATTTTCCTTTTTTAGTCTTGTTTTTTCTATAGCTTCTTCTATAAGTTTCATTACTTTTGGTTCATCTAATCTAACAGGTTTTGGTAAATAATGAAAAGCTCCATCTTTCATACACGCAACTGCATCATCTATATTTGCATAGGCTGTCATTAATATTACACTTATATAATCCTTCGTTTTTTGAACCTTTTCTAGCAATTCTTTTCCACTTACATTGTGCATAACTACATCTGTTAAAATTAAATCAAAATCTTCTTCTTCTAATATTTTTAAAGCTTCAGCACCGTTTTTAGCTAATTTTACTTCAAACCCTTCATCTTGTAATGAACCACCAAGTAATTCTAAAAGCTCTTCATTATCATCAACAAGAAGTATTTTCCCTCTGTTTTCCATTATTCCCCTTTTATAGTTTTTCTTTTGATAATGGTAATTTTATTATAAATGTAGTTCCTTCTCCCTTTTTACTTATGACTTCTATTAATCCCCTATGGTCTTCAAGAATTCTTTTAACAACTGCTAGCCCTAATCCTGTACCTCTTTCTTTAGTTGTGTAAAATGGGTCAAATATTTTCTTTAAGTTTTCCTTTGAGATACCTATTCCTGTATCTTTTATTATAACTTTTGCATAATCTTTATCCTTATCCAGTGAAATTTCTACACTTGCTGGCACCGAAAATCCTTTTCCTTCTATAGCTTCAAAAGCATTTATAATTAGATTAATAAATACTTGTTGTAAAGCTGTTTTATCTCCTTCTACAAATAAATCTGCCTCAATATTCGTTTTTATATTTATATTTTCTATTTTCAATTTACTATCTTTTGAATGAAGTGCTATTTCTAGGGCTTCTTCTAAGATTTCTTTAAGATTTGTGTATTCTATTTGCCAATAAGAAGGTTTTGCATAGTTTAATAGCCTGTTTATTATTTTTTCTGCCCTTTTTGTTTGCTGTTTTATTTTTTCTAAGAATTGTAGAACTTCTTCATTTTCTCCAACTCTCTTTTTAATCCTAAATACTGCACTTTCTATGACTGCTAATGGAGTTTTTATATCATGGGATAAACCTGCGGCCATTTTACCTATAACTGCAAGTTTTTCTGTTTCTATGATTTGATTTTCTAATTGTTCTTTTTCTGTAATATCTTCTACAAGTATTATTATTTTAGGTGTTTTCAATTCTTCTACAACTAAAGGTAATATTTTAATTCTAAATGTTCTTCTATTTTGATTTAATGAAGCTAATTCTGTCTCAAATGGCTTTAGAGTTTCTTTAACTTTAATTAAATCTTTCTTTAAATGCGTTATCTCTGGAAGAATTTCTATAATATTTCTTTCGTTTCCTTTAAATGAAGACATTTGCTTGAATGCATTATTAACCATTTCTATATTTAAATTTTCATCAACTACTGCAATACCTATATCTAGATTTTCAAAAACCTTATAGGTTAGCTCCTGTAATTTTATAAGTTCTTCAAAATGGGTAATATTTGCAACTGCAATTGCTACAGAGTTTGTATATGTAGATAAATACTCAACTTCTTTAGATGGAAGCCCATCTTTTTTATAAACTGCTAAAAATCCTAATTTTTCTTTTCCCACTTGTAATGGAAGTATTAAAAATCGCTCATCATTATTAATGTAAGATTTTTTATATTCTTGCCATTTACCAGATTTTATATCCTCTTCAAACTGTTTAAAATTTGGGAAATATCCTCCTTTTTTTAAGATATTCTTACTATCTATATAAACAACAATACCTGTATAACCAATATTTAAAAGACCATCTAATATTCTTTCTGCCATTAGATTTATATCTGTTGTTGAAACAGTGTAATTACTTATTTTGAAAATTGCTTTTAATTTTTTGGTTGTTATTTCTAGATGGCTTTCTGCTTGAAACAGTTTATTTTGAACTTCTGTTTGTAGTGCTCTTTCTATAAGTCTTTTATAATTAATTTTATCTTTTTCTGTTTTTATTAAAAATCTTCTAACTATTAGGTTCAACATGAAAAATGAGAGTAAAGATGCAGATAAAGGTAAATACTGAAAGTAGAAAAGACTGACTGCAATATTTAAAACTATAATTACTACCCAGAAAACTGCATCTAAAAGTCTCTTATATGGGCGAATTGCTAAGGTTATAAGAGTTATTGGAATAAAAAATCCTATATCTACTTTTCCTTCTGCATAAATATAAAAAATAAATAAAGAAAAATACCAAAATAAGAATAAAAATTTAATTTGGAAAGATAAATTTCTTAAAAAGTGAAAATGTAGAAAAACAAAATACAAAAAAAGAAAAATCTCTGCAAATTTATAATTTTGTATGGACAAAAAACTTAAAGAAAAAAATAAGAATAAAACAGGTAAAAATAGATATTTATTATTTTTTTCAAAAAATATTCTCTCTAAGAAAAAGTAAACTATCCAAGGAAGTAAAACAGTATAATAAAGCATTACTCTAAAACCTCTGTAATCTTAAGAAATGTTTTACCTTCCTTGCTCTGTAATATACCATAAGCAACTACTTTATCATTTTTTAATATTTCAACTTTACTGTTTTCTATAAAAAACTCCGATGAACTTCCTGTTTCTTTAACTGTAGAAACTGAAATCTTTTTCTTAAATATTCTAACTGAAAAACCTTTTGAGACTTTTTTTTGAATTTCTCTTTTTAAAATAACAATGTCTAACGGAGCTTCTATATCAACGCAAATACAGTTTTTTATATTAGCAAAATCAACAATATCCTTAACTTTAGGTGGCTGTTTAAAAATTTCCTCATATAACTTTTCTCCCCATTTTGTGTCATTTTTTAAATACATCTCTTTAACAAAAAATTTTGCCTTTATGTATAATTCATCTCCAAGTTTATAAAACTGCTTAGATATATTTACCTCTTTGCAAGGGTAAACTTTTGCATCTTTAAATTTTGCTTTAATAATCTCTGTCAAATGGTTTTCATCTATCAATTTAAAACCTTAGTCAAGAGTTTAGATAAATTTTGTAATTCCTTTGTTGATGGGTTTATAAGTATATATTTTGATATATTTTCACTTTCAAATAATGGTTCATCAAGATATACATTTAAAGTTATATTTTCATCTAATACTTTGGCAAAAAATTTGATATTAAGTAGTTGTAGGCTATAAAATTTTGTAAGTGTAGAAGATACAGGAACTGTCTTTAGACTTAACTCATTAAACATTTTTTCAAATATACTTTTAAAACTTTCTATAACATAACTATGTAAATTTTCTATGTTAATCATATTTTCTTTTAAAAATTCTTCTATAAATAAAATTCCATTTTCATCTAGAGAAACAAAAAATCTGTACTTATTTTCTATATCAAATCCAAAATGGGCTATTTCTGGTGTGTTGTTTGTTTTTTCTATCTCAAAGTTTTTAATTAAAACAGGTAATACTGACACATTTGCTGCAATTTTATTGAAAATTCTCAAAATTTTATATTCGTAAAATATATAAACTGGTTTTAATTTGGTTTGTGTT
>DTZN01000009.1 GCA_012961365.1 Hydrogenothermaceae bacterium | reverse complement strand
TTTACTGTATCGGCTGATGCTACTACTGTTGGAACATAAAAGTAAGCAAACGCAAGGTTAAATCCTATTGGAGAATTGTTTGCATCTGCTTTCTTCATTAATCCAATAGCAACATTATAAAGTCTAAAAGGAAGTTTTCTAGGTTGTGCATTGATAGCACCTAAATCTGTATTAGCGTATTCTGCACCTGCAGAAATTCCACCATAAAGAACAATGTCAGAATTGGCAACTGTTAAATTGCCTGCCTGCACAGCACCTGCTGTGAGTAATCCTGCTGCTGCTAATCCTACTAATTTTTTCATGCTACATACCTCCATTAAAAGAATTTTTCTAATTCAATTATCTATATTATACATAATTTGATATGTCAATATGTATATTTATGCATAAAGTTATCACTTGCTATCTATTTAAATAGCAAAAAATATACCAATTTAGAACTAATACATACTTCATTACTTTTTTATTTACTTTTGTTTTTTTGCAAATTTGCATTTTTCTTTGAAATTTCTCGTATTTTATTTTTTATTAATTTTCTACCTTCGCTTTCATATAAGCAAGACTTATAAGCACAAACCTGACATAAAAAATCGTCAGGATTATACGCAATCACTTGTAATTTAGGTAAATTTTTCATTTATTCACCAAGCCTACTTATTCCTTTATCGGCAATATCCTTCCTATAATGAGCATTTTTAAATTTTATTTTTCCAACTGCATTATAAGCTTTTTCTTTTGCTTCTTTTAAAGTTTCTCCTATCGCTGTTATAGTTAAAACCCTACCACCTGCTGTAATAAGTCTACCATCTTTAATATCGGTTCCTGCATGAAAAACAATTACATCTTTATCTTTTTCTGCTTCTTCTATACCTGTTATTTCAAATCCTTTTTCATATTTTTCAGGATATCCTCCTGATGCCATAACTACACCTACAGAATATTTTCCGCTCCATTTTGGAGAAACTTTATCTATCTTTCCATCTAATATATCTAGTATATGTTCAACTAAATCAGATTCTAATCTTCTCATTATAGGTTGGGTTTCAGGGTCTCCCATACGAACATTAAACTCAAGAACATTTATACCCTTTGGTCCTATCATAAGACCCGCATATAAAAATCCACAAAGTTCCCTGCCTTCTTTTTTCATACCTTTTAAAGTTGGATACATAATTTTTTCTAAAATTTGTTGTTCTATTTTTTTATCGACAATTGGAGCAGGTGAATAAGCACCCATTCCTCCTGTATTTGGACCTTGGTCATTATCGAAAACTCTTTTATGGTCTTGAGAAGTTGCCATAGGAACAAGTTGTTCTCCTTTTACCATAGCTATATAAGATGCTTCTTCTCCTTCTAGAAATTCTTCAATAACTATGCGTTTAGAAGCATTGCCAAATTTCCCTGCAAACATTTCTTTTACTGCTTTTTCTGCTTCTTCAATAGTATTTGCTATAATTACTCCTTTTCCAGCAGCAAGCCCATCTGCTTTTATAACTATTGGGGCTCCTTTTGCTCTAATAAAATTTATTGCATCATTTTCATTATCAAATGTTTCATAAAATGCAGTTGGTATTCCGTATTTTTTCATAAAGTTCTTAGCAAAAACTTTGGAAGCTTCCAAAATGGCAGATGATTTTCTATGCCCAAATATTTTTAATCCTGCTTCTTCAAAGGCATCAGCAATTCCTTCAGATAAAGGCTGTTCTGGACCAACTATGGTAAGGTCTATTTTTTCTTTTTTTGCAAATTCAACCAGTGCTGGTATATCTGTAGGAGAAATATTTACTTTTTCTGCAATTTGCCATATCCCAGCGTTTCCCTTTGCCGCATATAACCTGTCAACTAAAGGACTTTGTTTGATTTTCCAAGCCAACGCATGTTCTCTACCGCCATTACCTACCACTAATACTTTCATTCTTTAAACCTCTCCTTCTAATGCTTTTTCTTCCGGTTTGATTAGATAGTGGTAATCTTCTCTTTCTTTTATAACTTTAAATTTATCTCCATAAACTAAAACTTCACAAGCTCTAGGTCTAACATTATAGTTAGAAGACATAGAAGCTCCATAAGCTCCTGCACTCATTATTGCAAGTAGGTCCCTCCTTTTTAAATCATCTATTTCTCTATCTAAAGCTAAAAAATCACCTGTTTCACATATAGGTCCAACTATATCAGCTACAATTTTTTTATCTTTGGGCTTTATTGCAAGGATGTGGTGATATGCATTGTAAATAGAAGGTCTCATTAAATCATTCATTCCTGTATCTACAATAATAAAGTGTTTTTCTTTTTTGTTTTTTGTAAACAAAACTTTAGAAACTAAAGCTCCAGCTTCTCCAATTAAAGAACGTCCCGGTTCTAAGATTAGCTTTAAACCAGTATTTTTTATAAGAGGAACTATTAAATCTGAAAGTTGTTTAGGTTTAGGAGGGTTATCTTCTGGTTTATATCTTATACCAAGTCCTCCTCCTATATCTATATGTGATAACTCAATACCTTCTTTTTTTAGTTTTTCTACAAGTTGTAAAACTTTTTCTATTGCTTCTTTATATGGGGATACGTCCATAATTTGAGAACCTATATGACAATGTATTCCAACAATTTCTATATTTTTTAGACTTTTAGCAAACTTATAGGCATCTATTGCTTCGTCTTTATCTATTCCAAACTTGCTTTTCTTTAAGCCAGTGGATATATAAGGATGAGTTTTTGGGTCCACATCAGGATTTACTCTGATTGCAATTCTTGCTTTTTTCTTTCTTTTTTCTGCAATTTCATTTAAAACAATAAGTTCTTCTTTGCTTTCAACATTAAATGCAAGAATTTCCTCTCTAATTGCATAGTCAAGCTCAAAATCTGTTTTCCCAACTCCTGCATAAACAATTTTTTTTGCAGAAATACCTGCCTTTCTAGCTTTAAATAACTCTCCTCCAGAAACAATATCTGCTCCAAGTCCTTCTTCTTTTATAATTTTTAATATAGATAAATTAGGATTTGCCTTAGCTGCATAGCATATTAAAGTGTCAATTTCAGAAAAAGCTTTTTTATACTCATTTATTTTGTCAAGTATAGCCTTTTTACTATATACATAAAAAGGTGTTCCAACTTCTTCGGCAATTTCTTTTAAGGAAACATTTTCACAAAAAAGCTCTCCATTTTTATATAAAAAATATTCGTTCCATTTTTCTATCATAAAACCAGTTAAACCTCGTAGAAAGTTTATTGATAAATAATTATACTTGTTTTAATGCTACTTTGTTTAATAAATTTAAGTTATAATGTAAATATATATTTTGGATATAATCGAGAGAATACAGTTTGAGTATAGAGATTAAAGGTATAACGGTTCCTGCTTTAATTATAAAGATAAAAAATGAAACAGATGTATCCAGTATATACAATAAAATAGAAGAAAAATTATCTTCTGCTGTTTTTAAAGGTAGTATGATAATAATAGAAGATGAAAATTCTATTTTATCTGAAGACCAAAGGAAAACTCTTGAAGAACTTATAAAAAAGCATAACTCAAAAATCCTTGGATACAAAGAACCTAAAAAAGAAAAATCTTCACAAAAAAATATCATTCCAGATATAAAAGAAAAAAAACCTCTAAAAGTTATAAATAAAACAATTAGAAGTGGTCAAAGCATAGAATATGATGGAGATGTCCTAATTATTGGAGATGTTAACCCTGATGCTTATGTTATAGCTTCTGGAAATATTATTGTTATGGGAACTTTAAGAGGTATAGCACATGCTGGAGCAAATGGAGATGAAACCGCTTCTATAATGGCTTTGAAACTAATGCCTCAGCAACTTAGAATTGCAAGTTTATATACAAGGTCTCCAGATGAAATGGAGGAACCAGGTAAACCTGAAAGGGCATATATAGAAGATGGAAAAATATATATCGAAGAGTTAACATAAAATTAAACTTTGAGGAGAAAAAATGGCAAGAGTAATAGTAGTTACATCAGGCAAAGGGGGTGTTGGTAAAACAACTGTTACTGCAAATTTATCAGTAGCCCTTGCTAAAATGGGTAAGAAAGTTTTAGCAATTGATGCAGATATAGGTCTTAGAAATCTAGATATGATTTTAGGTGTAGAGAATAGAATTATCTATGACATTGTTAGTGTTGTTGAAGGAATAGTTCCCCCAGAAAAAGCATTTGTAAAAGATAAAAGAGGTCTTCCATTGTTTTTACTTCCAGCATCACAAACTAAAGATAAAGATGCAGTAAAACCAGAGCAATTAAAAGAAATTGTTGATGAAGTTAAAGAAAAATTTGATTATATACTTATAGATTCTCCAGCTGGTATAGAAAGCGGTTTTAAAACCGCAGCAACTCCTGCAGATGAAGCATTGGTAGTGACTAATCCGGAAGTTTCTGCAGTTAGAGATGCAGATAGAATAATAGGATTTTTGGAAAATATGGATAAGAGAAGTATAAGGCTTGTGGTTAATCGTATAAAACCTCAACTTGTAAAAAAAGGAGAAATGCTCTCTGTAGAAGATGTAGAGGAAGTTTTAAAAATACCAAGAATTGGTATTATTCCTGATGAAGAAAAAATGGTTGATTTTACAAACAGAGGGGAACCAATAGTATTACACAAAGATAAATATAAATCTGGTAGGGCTCTCTGGAATTTAGCAAGGAGAGTGGACGGAGAAGATGTTCCATTTAATGAACTAGAAGAAAAGAAAGGAATTCTTGGCTGGTTATTTGGAGGTAAATAATGGGATTGTTTGATTTTTTTAAAAAGGAATCTTCTTCACAAGTAGCAAAAAGAAGATTACAAATGGTTTTAGAATATGAAAGAAAAGGGTTGCCTCCAAATTTTGCAGAACTACTTCAACAAGATTTGAGAGAAGTTTTTTCTAAGTATCCTCAATTTGATGCTAATAATGTAGAGGTAGAAATTAGACAAGAAAATGGAAAAGAGCAACTTTGGATAAGTATTCCTTTTAAGGATTAGGCAGTCTCATGGAAAAGCTTATAGTGGCACTTCCAAAGGGTAGACTTTTTAACCAAACTGTAAACCTATTTAAGCTTTCAGGTATTTTAAATGAAGAAGTTAAACCAGAAAGTAGAAAGCTAATTGTGGAAAGTAAAGATTTTAAATTTTTACTTGTTAGAGCAAAAGATGTTCCTACTTATGTTGAGTATGGAGTAGCAGATATTGGTGTTGCAGGTGATGATGTTTTACTTGAAATAAATCCTGATGTTTATAAACCTATAGATTTAAAAATCGGAGCTTGTAGAATTGTTGTTGCAGGACTTCCTGAAAGTGAAGAAATCTATAATTCAAACCCATCTCATTTAAAAATTGCGACAAAATATCCAAAAATTGCAGAAAGTTTTTTTAAAGAAAAAGGAATAAATACAACAATAATAGAGCTTTACGGTTCAATAGAACTTGCTCCAATTTTAGGGCTTTCTCAATTTATTGTAGATATTGTAGAGACTGGAACTACTTTAAGGGAAAATGGACTTATTGTTATTGATGATATAAGACCTTCTTCTGCAAAACTTATAATAAACAGAATTAGTTATAAAACAAAAAATGAAAAAATCTTACAAATAATCCAAAAATTAAAACAGGTAGTGGAATAAAATGGAAACTTTAAGAATAAAAGCAATAATTCTAGCAGCAGGCAAAGGAACTAGATTTAAATCTGAAAAACCAAAAGTTTTGCATAAACTTTTAGGAAAACCTATGATTTTTTATGTTAAAGAGGCTGTTAACTGGATAAAACCAGAAGAAGTTATTTTTATTGTTGGGCATAAAAAAGAGGACGTAATAAAAGAAATTAACTGTGAAAGTTGCAAATTTGCAATTCAAGAAAAGCAATTAGGAACAGGAGATGCTGTAAAATCTTCTTTAGAATACTGGAAAGATTTTGACGGCTATTTGTTAATCATAAACGGAGATACGCCATTAATAAAAGGACAAACTTTAAAAGATGCCGTTAATTATTTAAACGCTCTTATAAACTATGAAGGAAGACAAATTAATGATAAAAATTATAAAAATAAAAATATCGCTGGGCTTGTTTTAACTGCAAAATTGGACAATCCCTATGGATACGGAAGAATAATAAAAGGGAAAGCTGGAGTTATTGATAAAATTATTGAAGAAAAGGACGCATCACCTTTAGAAAAACAAATAAATGAAGTAAATTCTGGAATATACTTGATTTATGCACCATTTTTAAAAGAAGCTTTAGGTAAATTAACTTCAAATAATAAACAAAATGAGTATTATCTAACAGATGTAATAGAAATTTTAAAAAATGAAGGTAAATATTTCTATAGTTTTGATGTTGGAGATTATACACAAATTCTTGGTGTGAATGATAGATGGGAGCTTTCTAAAGCTGAAAAAATTCTAAAAACTCAATTTTTATACTTTTGGGCTATAAATGGAGTAACTATACACAATCCAGATACAGTTTGGATAGATTTTGATGTTTCTTTAGATAAAGATGTGGAAATTTATCAAGGGGTATCTTTAAAAGGAGAAACAGAAGTTTTAGAAGGAAGTATAATTTATGAAAATTGTGTAATTATAAACTCAAAAATTGGTAGAAATGTAAAAATTTATCCAAATACAGTTATAGAAAACTCAGTTATAAAAGATAATGCAGAAATTGGACCTTTCGCAAGAATTAGAAATAACACAGTGATTGGTGAAAACTGTAGTATTGGTAATTTCGTTGAAGTTAAAAACTCACAAGTTGGTAGTGGGACAAATGCAAAACATTTAACATATCTAGGAGATGCAGAAATTGGAAAAAATGTAAATATAGGAGCTGGAACTATTACTTGTAATTATGATGGAGTTAACAAGCATAAAACTATAATTAAGAATGGAGCATTTATTGGAAGTGATACAATGCTTGTTGCACCTATTACAATTGGAGAAAATGCTTATACAGGTTCAGGTTCAGTTATCACAAGAGATGTTCCTGATAATGCTTTAGCTGTAGAAAGAGCAAAATTAAAAATTTTGGAAAATTACGCAAACAGGAAAAAGGAGAAGAGTAAAGAAAATGAAAGTTGTTAGGTATCTATTTGTTTTTTTATTGTTTTTCGGTATAGCTTTAGCAAAAGAGGAGAATTTAGAGCTTTTAGACAAAGTTGCAATAATTGTTAATAAAGACCCTATATTAAAATCTGAAATAGATTTAGCTTCAAAGTGGTTTGGAGTAAATGATAAAAAGAAAGTAGCAGAAAAACTAATAGACCAGATACTTATATATCAAGAAGCAAGAAAACATAACATTAGGGTTTTGCCTCAAGAAGTAGAGCAAGCAATTTTAAGACTTGCAATTGCAAATGGTATGAAATCAATTGATGAGTTTAAAGAATTTATTACAAAACAAGGATTTGCATATTCAGAATTTACAGACCTTATAAAAAGAGAAATTATGATAGGAAAGTATATGCAGTTCATTTTAAAACCTAAAGTTTTACAAAATATAAAAGAAGCAAAAGAAGAAAAATATAGAGAAGTTTACATTCTTTACTTAGATAAAAATTCTCCTGATTTTGAAAATACCTATAAAAAATTAAAGCAAAAACTAAATCCTAAAAATTTCATAGAATTTGCTAAAAAATATTCTCAAGACCCTATAACAAAGGAAAAAGGTGGATATTTAGGTAAAGTCAAAAAAGGTGAATTATTAAAATTATTAGATGAAAAAGTTTGGAGTATAAAACCGAAAACAGTTACTAAAGTAAAAACAGATAAAGGAATTTATTTTGTATTTGTAAAATCTGAAGAAAAAAAATTAATACCTAAAGATATAAATCAGAAAACCTTACTAAAAAAATTAGATGAAGCATTAAAACTTGAAATAAAAAAGCTCAGAGAAAAGGCAGTTATACAATACCTAGATAAAAGTCTAGAGGGGTAAGTAAAGCAATGGTTAAGGAAATCTTAAATAAATTAACAAATTTTGAAAATTTATCTGAAGAAAAAGTGAAAAACCTATTTAATCTAATAATGGAAGGGAAATTAACAGATACACAAATTGGGGCAATTTTGACTGCTCTTAAAATGAAAGGAGAAACTATAGAAGAAATCACTGCTGCTGCAAATGTTATGAGACAAAAAGCAGTAAAAGTGCCTATTAAAGATAAATCAAAGCTCGTTGATACCTGTGGCACAGGTGGAGACAAGGTAAATACATTTAACGTTTCTACAATTTCTGCATTTGTTGTTGCAGGAGCAGGAGCAAAAGTTGCAAAACACGGGAACCGTTCTGTTTCTTCTAAATGTGGAAGTGCGGATATAATGCAAGCCCTTGGAGTTAACATAGAAATGCCTCCAGAAGTTGCATCAAAAGCTTTAGAAGAAATTGGTATTGCATTTTTATTTGCGCCAATTTACCACCCTGCAATGAAAAATGTAATAAAACAAAGAAGAGAACTTGGAATAAGGACAATTTTTAATATACTGGGACCTTTATCTAATCCTGCAGAAGCTAAGTATCAATTAATGGGAGTATTTAGTGAAAAACTTGTAGAGCCTTTAGCTAGAGTTTTGTCTAACCTTGGTATAGAAAGAGGATTTGTAGTTCATGGACTTGAAGGTTTAGATGAGGTTTCTATCACAACAAAAACATTTGTTGCTGAGATAAATAATGGTGAAATATCAACTTACTATGTAGAACCTGAAGACTTTGGTTTAAGAAAAGCAAATCTATCTGATATAGAAGGAGGAGACTTGGAGTGTAATTTAGATATTGCACTTAAAGTTCTAAAAGGGGAGGATAAAGGAGCAAAAACAGATTTTGTTGCATTAAACTCTGGATTTGCCTTAAGAGCAAGTGGTATTGTTGATACAATAAAAGAAGGTGTAGAACTGGCAAAAGAGACTATTTATTCTGGAAAAGCTTATGATGTTTTGGAGAAATTGAAAAATTTGAATACATAAAGGAGAGGTGAAAAATATGGAATGTAAACCGCTAAAAGGAAAACTCGCATTTATTACTGGTTCAAGTAGAGGTATAGGAAAAGCTATTGCTTTAAAACTTGCAAGTTTAGGAGCTGATGTCATTGTTAACTATTACAAAAATAAAGAAAAGGCAGAAGAAGTTGTAAGAGAAATTGAAGCAAAAGGTCAAAAGGGATATGCAATACAGGCAGACTTTGGAAAAAAAGAAGATATAGACAGAGCTTTTGATGAAATTAAGGAAAAATTTGGATATTTAGATATTTTTGTAAGTAATGCTGTCGCGTCAGGTAGAGAAGTGGTTGGAGGATTTGCCCCGTTTTTAAGATTGAAAGAAAGAGGAACAAAAAGAATTTATGACATTACAGTATTTGGTTTTATATGGTCTGTTCAAAAGGCAGTCCCGTTAATGGAAGGACGAGAAGGAAAAATAATAGCAATTTCATCAACAGGAACAAAAGATTATATGCCTAATTATGCAATTCATGGCTCTGCTAAATCTGCACTAGAAGCATTAGTTAGATATGCAGCAGTAGAACTTGGAGAAAAAGGTATTAATGTAAACACAGTATCAGGAGGACCAATAGATACAGAAGCTATTCAACTGTTCCCTAACTATGAAGAAGTTAAAGAAGGAACCATAAAATTAACTCCACTTGGTAGAATGGGAATGCCTGAAGATATAGCAGGGGTAGTTGGATTTTTATGCACAGATGATGCTAAATGGATACAGGGGCAAACCATAGTTGTAGATGGAGGATTATCTTTAGTTAGAGGTAGAAAATAATATTGACAAAAAGAAAAATTTATATATATAATATTAGTCCAATTTGATGGTG
This sequence comes from Hydrogenothermaceae bacterium, assembly GCA_012961365.1. Taxonomy (GTDB): domain Bacteria; phylum Aquificota; class Aquificia; order Aquificales; family Hydrogenothermaceae; genus Hydrogenothermus. The sequence goes on along the minus strand of DTZN01000009.1, from coordinate 5,097 downwards.
TTCCCGAGTAGCTCAGCTGGCAGAGCAGGCGGCTGTTAACCGCCGGGTCGGGGGTTCGAATCCCTCCTCGGGAGCCATTTAATTTTAGATAAATAATAGAGAAAGGAAGTATCAGTCTAAATTCTAAAACCTTCCAAAAATTTTCAGTTGTTCTGATATTTCCTCTCTTTACATATTAAAGGAGGACTTTTATGTCAACATTTTCAGAATTACCTATTTCAAAGCAGGTGTTAAATTCAATTTCAAAAATGGGATATACAAACCCCACAGAAATTCAAAAAAAAGCAATTCCTGTTGCTTTAGAAGGTAAGGATATTATTGCCCAAGCACAAACAGGGACAGGAAAAACAGCAGCTTTTGGTATACCACTTATTGAAAAAGTAAATCCAAAGGCCAGAAAAATTCAAGCTCTTATTTTGGTTCCAACTAGAGAGTTAGCTATTCAGGTTGCTAAAGAACTTAAAGATATTGGAAGAAACAAAAAGGTTTTTGTATTATCTGTTTATGGTGGTAAATCTATACAACATCAAATTAAATTCCTTAAAAAAGGTAATGATGTTATTGTTGTTGGAACACCAGGAAGAGTAAAAGATTTAATAGAAAGAGGCTTCCTTAAGTTAGATAATGTTGATATGTTTGTTTTAGATGAAGCAGATAGAATGCTTGATATGGGATTCATAGAAGATATCGAATTTATTATGTCTAATCTTCCAAAAGATAAACAAACATTACTATTTTCTGCTACTATGCCTAAAGAGATTTTAAATCTTGCAGAGAAGTTTTTAAAGGAAAATTATAGCTTTTTAAAAGTTCATCCAGAAAAAATAACTGTTGAAAGAATTAAACAAAAAGCTTATCGAGTTGATAGTAATAAAAAACTTGAAACTTTCATTAAAATTTTAAGTGAAACATTAGAAGGTAAGGCTATTGTTTTTACAAAAACAAAGAAAATGGCAGATGAACTTGCTAGAAAGTTAAGAGACAGTAGTTTTAATGCAGATGCTATACATGGAGATTTTTCCCAAGCTAAAAGGGAAAAAGTTTTAAGAGATTTTAGAAAAGGGAAGCTTGAAATTCTTGTTGCAACAGATGTTGCAGCTAGGGGACTAGATATAAAAAATGTAAAAGTTGTTTACAATTTTGATTTACCTAACGATACAGAAAGTTATATCCATAGAGTAGGAAGAACAGGTAGAGCAGGGAAAGATGGAATTGCAATTTCCTTTTTCATACCAAATGAGGATGTTTTCTTTAAGAGAATTTTAAAAACAACTAAAGCTCCTATAGAGCTAATAAACCTTTCTTCCAATCCTTTTAAAAGGCAAAAAATTAATAATAAAAGAAGATTTTTGAGAGTTTAATAATGAAGGGGAAATGTTTCCCCTTTTACAATTAAGTGTTTTCTAAGAGCTTTTCTAATTCCTGAATAACTTTTTCAACATGCCCTTTTGCTTTTACATTTCTCCATTTTTTAACAATGGTTCCATCAGGGGCAATTATATACGTGGAGCGAATAACTCCTACTGTTGTTTTTCCATACATTTTCTTTTCACCGTAAGCATCATAGCTTTGTAAAACTTTTTTATCCTTATCCGACAGTAAGTAAAAATTTAGATTATATTTTTCTTTAAACTTTTTATGACTTTCTATGCTATCAGGGCTTACTCCTGCAACAACTGCCTTATTTGTCAGAATATTCATACTGTCTCTAAAATCGCAAGCTTCGGTTGTGCAACCAGGGGTGTTATCTTTTGGATAAAAATATAAAATCAAATATTTGCCTTCAGATAGTAAATCTTTTAAACATATTTCTTTTTCTTCTCCTTCTGGAGTTAACGCTGGTAAACAAAAATCTGGTGCTTTTTGTCCTTCTTCTATTTGCATAGTTTTCTCCTTTCTTTAGTAATTTATAAAACTATTTTACTTGTATCTTCTTAGTAATTCATCTTGTATATCTTCTAACTTAACTTCGGCATCAACAAGTGCAACTATTAAATGAAAAAGTAAATCTGCAGTTTCATAAATAATTTCGTCTTTATCTTTATTTTTTAAAGCTATAACTGTTTCTATTGCTTCTTCACCAACTTTTTGAATTATTTTATCTGACCCTTTTTCAAAAAGCTTTGATACATAAGAACCTTTAGGTTTACTTTTTTTTCTCTCTAGAATTTTATTGTATAAAGAATGAAAAATTTCATAGGCATCTAGTTTTTTTGTTTCTTTAAAATTCAAATCTCTATAAAAACAACTTTCTTTTCCTGTATGACAAGCTACATTGTAATCCTTTACTAAATAAAGGATACTATCTCCATCACAGTCTATTTTAATTTTGACAACTTTTTGTTTATTACCAGAAGTTTCTCCTTTTACCCATATTGAATTTCTTGAGCGGGAAAAATAAGTTGCATATCCTGTTTCTATTGTTTTTTTTATAGCTTCTTTATTAGCATAGGCTTGCATTAAAACCTTTCCAGAATAAAAACTTTGAGTTATTACAGGAACAAGACCATTTTCATTGAATTTTACCTTAGATAAATCTATCAATTGGATACTCCAATAATTGATTATATTATTATTATATCGTTATATAATTAATAAACAAACAATTACTGAAATTGTTTGTTTGGATATGTATAGAATAAGGAGGAAACTCCTCCCTTTTAATAGTTAAATACTTTTTTTTAAACCTTACTTATTTTATTTGGCTTATATCAAGTCCCATTTTCTCGACTTGTTCTTTGCATCTGTCACATATTGGTTGACCATTTTTTTCTACTGATAAATCATATATCCAGCATCTAGGACATTTTTCTCCTTCTGCATGTTTTACACCAATTTTAGCATCTTCCACTTCTTCTCCTTCTAAAACAACAGGTAAATTTTCTAAATTATCACTTATTTCAACTTGAGATACAGTAAAGAAAAACTTAATCCAATCTATTCTTTTTTCTACAAATTGTTTGTATTCTTCAGGTAAACTTAGAATAACTTTTGCTTCATAAGGATGTCTTATTAAATCTTTCTTTCTGGCTTCTTCTAAGGCTCTTAATACATCGTTTCTAATTTCTAGTAGCTTTTTATATGTTTCTTCTAAATCTTTATTAATAAGTTCTTCATTTGGTTTTGGCATCAGTTCCAAATGTATACTCTCTTTAGAATTTTTATCTATTTTTTTGATATGTTGCCATACTTCTTCCATTGTAAATGATAGTATTGGAGCAAGTAGTCTGACAAATGCGTTTAATAATTCCCATAAAACAGTCTGAGCTGACCTTCTCTCTATTGAGTTTGGAGCATATACATATAATCTATCTTTTAATATATCTAAATAAATTGCTGAAAGGTCTACAATAAAAAAGTTTTTAACTGTGTGATAGATTTTGTAAAAAGTGTATTCGTTATAAGCTTTTAAAGAACGAGCTATTATATCTTGCAGTCTTGAAAGTATCCATTTATCAATTTCTAAAAGGTCTTTATAGTTAACTTTATCTTTTTCAGGGTCAAAATCATAAAGATTTCCTAAAAAATATCTAAATGTATTTCTGATTTTTCTATAGTCATCTGCAACTCTTTTTAATATATTAAATCCCATCTTTATATCTACTGTGTAATCTTCAGTGACAACCCAAAGTCTTAGAATATCTGCCCCATATTGTTTAATTACTTTTTCAGGAGGAACTACATTGCCAAGAGATTTAGACATTTTTCTGCCTTTTTCATCTATTGTAAATCCATGGGTTAAAACACTGTCATATGGAGCTCTACCATAAGATGCTATTCCTTCAAGTAATGAAGACTGAAACCATCCTCTATGCTGGTCTGAACCTTCTAAATACATATCTGCAGGCCACTTGAGTTCTGGCCATTCTTTGTTTTTTAATACGGCACTATGGGAAACTCCAGAATCAAACCATACGTCTAATATATCTTCTTCTTTTTTAAATTTTGTGCTACCACATTTTTTACATTTGTATCCTTGCGGGAGTAATTCTTCCACAGATTTCTCAAACCATATATCAGCACCATACTCATAATTTTCCACTAAATTTGCTATATGCTCAAAAATTTCTCCATCATCTGCTATCCAATCGCATTCTTCGCAATAAAATACCGCTATAGGAACTCCCCAAATCCTTTGTCTTGATATACACCAATCTGGTCTATTTTCCACCATAGATTTAATTCTATTTTGTCCCCATTGTGGTATCCATTTTATTCTTTCTATTTCTTCTATAGCTTTTCCTCTTAAGGTTTCCCCATTTTCTAAAGGTTTATCCATAGATATAAACCATTGAGGTGTAGCCCTAAATATTACAGGATTTTTACATCTCCAACAGTGAGGGTATGAGTGTTTTATTATTTCCTTGTAAAGGAGAGCTCCGACTTTTTCTAATTTTTCTATGATTTTATCATTAGCATCAAAAACTCTTAATCCTTGGAGCCACTGTGGAGCTTGTTTTGTAAATCTTCCTTCATCATCAACAGGTGCAAATGGCTCAACGCCATATCTTTGTCCTATTACATAGTCTTCCTGACCATGTCCCGGAGCCATATGAACAAGTCCTGTTCCAGCTGAAAGCTCTACAAATTCTGATAGATAAATTTTTGAAACTCTATCTATAAAAGGATGTTTATATTCTAAAAACTCTAACTGCCTTCCTTTTACTTCTTTTATAATTTTTCCTTCTGTGCTTGTTTTTTCTTTAAAGTTTTCTAAAAGTTGTTTTGCAACTATAAATGTGCCTTTTTCTGTTTTATAGAATACATAATCAAACTCTGGGTTAACCATAATTCCAAGGTTTGCTGGTAATGTCCATGGAGTAGTAGTCCAGATTACTGCAAAAACTTTACCTTCTATGTTAAAAGGAGATTCTAGAAGTTCAAAAGCAACATAGACAGAAGGATCTTTTTTCTCTTCATATTCTACTTCTGCTTCTGCTTCTGCTGTTTTATCGTAAATACACCAGTAAACAGGTTTTCTTCCTCTATATGCAGCTCTTTTTTTAAATACTCTTCCTAGCTCTCTTATTTCTTGTGCTTGATATGAAGGCTTCATCGTTAAATATGGATTTTCCCAGTTCCCAATTATTCCAAGTC
>DTZN01000008.1 GCA_012961365.1 Hydrogenothermaceae bacterium | reverse complement strand
TTTATAATGAATCATAAGAAATTTTATCGGTAGTGTCAAGGAGGGTTTTGTATTATGTCTAATAAGAATATTTCTAATGAAGTAAAAGAGATTGAAAATAAATTAAAAAACGAAGATAAAGTAATTGAAGTTGATAGAGAAGTTCTAAAAATTTTAATTGAAACTTATAAAGATAGTGTATCTTTTGTAAAGAGATTGTTAACCGAAAGCTCCAATGACCTTGATGGTATTACAGAAGCAAATCATGAAAATGTAAAAAATATTGAAAATGCATATACAAGAAGCGAAAGAGTTATTGAATCTATAGAAGAATTAGAAAATTATTCAAAAAATTTAAAGGGAGTTGTTGAAACATTAAATAAAAGTGCTGAAGACATTACAGATGTTGTTGATTTAATAAAGGATATATCAAATCAAACAAACTTACTTGCATTAAATGCAGCAATAGAAGCTGCTAGGGCTGGAGAACATGGTAAAGGTTTTGCAGTTGTAGCTGATGAAGTTAGAAATTTAGCAGAAAGAACAAAAAAAGCAACAGAAGAAGTAAGAGAAAATATAGAAAAGCTAAAGGAAGAAACTTCGGATATTAATAAAATATCTAATACTCTTGTAGAAAAACTTCATAGCGATGCAATTGCATTAAAAGAGTTAAATAATAAATTAACAGAAATTATTGAAAACGCAAAAGATATAGATAAAAATACATCTGAAGTTGCTTACATTATAAAAATAATTGTTGGAAAAATAGACCATATCTTACTTAAGATAAAAGCGTATGAAGGAATTGCTTTTAGAAAATATCAAGATGTTATTAAAGAAACAGAATGTAATTTTGGAAAATGGTATGCATCGGAACTTATTAACTTAATTGCAGATAAAAATGTTTTAGAAGAGCTTGCTAAACATCATAAAAATGTTCATGAAAAATCTCGTATCATAATAGAAAAAGCTACTAAAGAAGAAACAGTAGATGAAAGTATAATCGAAATGCTGAAAGATATGGAAAAATCAAGTAAATATGCTTTTGAACTACTTGAAAAAGTTTTAAAAGAGGAATTAGAAAAAAGGTTAGAAAAACTTGGAGATAAAAGGTAAAAATATTTTAATAACAGGTAGTGCAAAAAGGATAGGAAAATATTTAGCTTTAAATTTAGCGAAAGAAGGAGCTAATATAGTAATTCATTACAAATCTTCAGAAAAAGAAGCAAAAAAATTAAAAGAAGACATAAAAAACTTTGGTGTTGATGCTATTTCAATAAAAGCAAATCTAGAAAAAGAAGATGATGTTAAAAAGTTAGCATATGAAAGTTTAAATTATTTTAAAAAAATAGATATTCTTATAAATAATGCTTCTATTTATTACCCTACACCTATCTTCGAAGAAAATTTAAATGACTTAGATAAATTTTATAAAGTTCATATAAAAGCTCCTTTTATACTATCTAAAATAATTGGTAAAAATATGTTAGAAAATAAAAGTGGAAGAATTATAAATATAGTAGATTATTCTCCACTTAGACCTTATAAAGATTTTACTCCTTACATTGTTTCAAAAGGAGGACTACTTACATTAACGAAATCCTTAGCTAAGGAGTTTGCCCCTTATGTTTTAGTAAATGCAGTTTTACCAGGTCCAATAGTTCCTCCTGAAGATACAAAAGATATACAAACCCCTTTGAAAAAAACCCTTTTAAAAAAATGGGCTGGAGAAAAAGAAATATTTAAAGCAGTTAAATATTTAATAGAAACAGATTTTACAACTGGAGCTTTTATTCCTGTAGAAGGTGGAAGGCTTCAATGGTGAATTGGATAAAGTTTTTAGGAACTGCAGGGGGGAGAGTTGTTGTTTTTAGACAACTTAGGCATTCTGGAGGTATATGGCTAAATTTAGAAGGTATAAATATAGTGATAGACCCTGGTCCTGGAAGTTTAATAAGAATATTTGAAAATAATTTAGACCCGCAAAATATAGATATATTTGTATTATCTCATAGACATTTAGACCATAGTGCAGATATAAACTCAGTTGTAGAAAGTGCAACACAAAGCACAAAAGTAAAAAAAGACTTATTAATAGCTCCTAAAGATGCTATAGAGGGGGAAGAACCTGTTTTTCTAAAGTATTTAAGAAAGGGTATAAAAAATATTGTTTATACAAATGAAAATTTAAATATTGAATATAAAGACATAAATATTAAAGCTCATATAAAACATAAGCACAGGGGAGCAGATACATATGGACTATCTTTTGAAAGTAAAAATAAAAAAATAGTTTATGTTCCCTGTGGAAGATTTTTTGAAGATATGCTTTATGCATATCCAAAAAATGCAGATATTATGATTTTCAATACTACTTTTGTTAAACCAAAACCGGCAATAGACCATTTATCTGCAAAAGATGTAAAAAAAATGATAAGTTATTTAAACCCAAAGTTAGCAGTTTTAACCCATTTTAGTATCCATATGTTAAAAGAAAACCCAGATGAAATTGCAAATAATATTGAAAAAGAAACAGGGATTAAAACAATTTCTGCAAAAGATGGAATGAAATTAAGATTTTAAATTTAAAAATTTACTAACATTATTTGATTTTTTCTAAGTTTATATTCTAATATATGAATAAGCATAAATAAGCAGAGGATTTAGATGGAAGTTATTATCATAGGTGGTGGGTTAATTGGATTATCTATTGCTTTTGAGTTAATAGAAAGGGGAGTAAAAATAACTATTATAGAAAAAGATAAAATAGGAAAAGGAGCATCTTGGGCAGCTGGAGGAATGCTTGCTCCACAATCAGAAGGTTTAGATGGAGAGTTTTTAAATTTTTGTTTAGAAAGTAGAAATTTATATGGGGATTTTATAAAAAGAATAGAAGAAAAAACACTTAAAGAGACAGGCTACTGGAAATGTGGGATTTTGAAACTTGCATTTTCAAAAGAAGAAGCACAAAAAATAAAACAAGATGTAGAAAGATTTAAAAGACTTGGTCTTCCTGCTCTGTGGTTAGATAGAAAAGCATTGGAAAAAGAATATAAAAATCTTGGAGATGAGGTTATAGGCGGGGCTTTATATAAAGAAGATTCACAGGTTGACAACAGAAAACTATGTAATGCTTTAGCTAATTATGTAAAACAAAATGCAAAAGTTTTGGAAAATACAAAAGTATTAAAAATAGATGATAAAAACGGAAAGTTTAATAAACTCATTACAGATAAAGGGGAATTTAAAGCTGATTTGTGTGTTCTATCTGCTGGAGCTTGGAGTGGAGAAATTTTAGATATACCTGTCTTTCCTTTAAAGGGGGAAATGCTTGCACTTGATATACAAAAAGATGAAATAGATAAAGTTCTTTACAGTAGTAAATCTTATTTAATTCCAAGGAGAGATTTTCACAGACTAGTTGTTGGGGCAACACAAGAAAATGTTGGTTTTAAAGGTGGTAATACTGCTTATGGAACTTTAAAATTATTGAAAGGCAGTATAAATACATTAAAAAATTTAGCTTATAAAAATATACAAGAACTTTGGTTTGGATATAGACCGTCTACTCCTGATGAACTTCCCCTACTTGGAAATAGTGGTATAGAGAATTTAGTTTTGGCTACAGGACACCATAGAAACGGAATATTATTAGCCCCTATTACTGCAGAGGTACCCCATCCAAATTTAACAAAGGTTATATACTCTCCACATACTCTGAGGTAGTCTCTGAGG
>DTZN01000007.1 GCA_012961365.1 Hydrogenothermaceae bacterium | reverse complement strand
TTGAGAAGAAATAGATGAAGTAGATGAATATATTTCTGAAGCAGAAAAAAACAAAGAAAAAATATTATCAGGAGAAGAATCTACAATTAAAATTTGTGATCTTTTAGATGATGTAGATAAAAAATTAGATAAAAAAGTTTTAGAAAAAGTAAGTTCTAAAAAACTAAACAACATAGAGGATATTCTTGGTAGTATTTAGCTTTTGATTTTTTTATGACTATTCTTTTTTTCAGGTATATAAAAAACTAAGTTCTCGATGAACTGATCTAAATTCTTACTTTTTATTATAGTTCCATCTTTCTTTATTATGATAAAAGCCAAGTTTTTTTTATTTAAAAAACTTAAAGCCTTTTCTAGTGGCATAACAGAAACAGATGTTGCATATGCATCAAGATATGTATTGTTTTTTTCTCCTATTAATGTAATTGATGAGAAAATTTTTTGTGGTTTTTTACTTTTTGGATTTATAAGATGATTATTTTCCTTTGTTTTTATAAATTTTTCATAATCTCCACTTGTTGATATGGAAGTATGGGGTATTTTTGTTTTAAAGCTTGCTATAACTCCTTTACCAAAAGGGTTTCTTATAAAGATTTCACATATATCAAAACATCTTATCTCTCCACTTGCTTTTATTATGGCTTTTTTTACTCCATTTTTTTCAAGAAAATCAGAAGCTAAATCAACACTGTATCCTTTCCCTATACCTCCAAAATCAAGGCTTATATTCTTTTTAAGATAAATATATCCGTTTTTTATAGCTATATTCTTAATCCCAGTAGTATTAACATTTTTTTCTTTGTTTTCAGTTGTTTTAAAAAACCTTCCATATTTTTTTGTAATATTACCAAGGGTAATATCAAAATAACCATCTGTTTCTTTGTAAATTTTTAGAGAGATGTCTAATAGTTTTTTAAAGGTTTTGTCTAATTTTGCCTTTTTTTCCTTGTTTAATTTATATACATAACTTTCTGGATTGTATTTTGAAAATTTTTTATCTACAGATTTAAAAATATCAAATGTTGGCTTAAAAAAATCTTTATATTGCTTTGGTAGATTTACACTTATATAAGTTCCCATAATGTACTTTGTTCTTTCTATAGAAAAAGAAAAGGAAAAAAAGAATAAGACAAAAATTAGTAAAACTCTCATAAAATTTTTCTTACTTCGGAAGATTTGATTTTTTCAAAAGTAAGTAGGATTTTATAATAAGTTTCAAACAGTCTTTTCTTCTCTTCAGTTGTTTTTGCCATCTTGAGAAGTTTCATATAGTCTGATGTAATTTCGTCTATTTTGAGGTTAATTTCCTTTATTGACATTTTTTCCTCCTTTCAATAATATTGAGATTTAATCTCAATTTCAATTTCATAAATGATAACAATATAAAGGCAAACCAAAAATGATAAAAATCATATATCCTTGCTCGTTTTCAGTCATCAAATTGTATATGAGAAAGAAATAGAAGACTTACTCTAAATAAACAGACTCTCCGTGAAACCCTTGCCTCTTATTAAAGATGGTTCACGTTAGTTTTGGATATCTTTTTTCTTTATCAACTTTATGAATATCTTCTACAGCATATTTATTTTCTTTTAAATATTCGTATATTTTTTTAGCTTCCTCTTCTTTCCTAAAACCAAAAACTAGTCCACAATGGGGGTATATCTCCTTTGGAACAGGAAGCATAACATAACTGTTAGACATTCCTTTTTCTTCTAAAAACTTATTTGCTCTAATACCTTCTGCTACAGATACAAAAGTAATCAAATATTTAGGTTTTTTATTTGGAAGTAAATCAAGAAAATGTTTTATAAAGTGAAGTTTAACTCCTAATGATATAAATTTAACTTTATCAAGTAAACTT
>DTZN01000006.1 GCA_012961365.1 Hydrogenothermaceae bacterium | reverse complement strand
CTATATCTTTAATTGTAATTAACCCTTTTAATCTTCCTTTTTCATCAATAACAGGAAGTTTTTCTACCTTATGTTTTTGAAGAATTTCCATTGCTTTATCTAATGTAATACCTTCTTTAGCAGTTATTAATGGAGCCTTTGTCATAAATTGGTCAACAGGTTTAGCGTAATCTTTTTTATGTAAAAATCTTAAATCTCTATTTGTAAGAATACCAATTAGTTTATTTTCATTATCAACAACAGGAACACCAGATATTTTATAGTTAGCCATTATTTCAAGAGCTTCTTTTACAGTTTGGTTCGGTTTTATAGTTATAGGCTCTGTAATCATTCCACTTTCAGCTTTTTTTACCCTTTCTACTTCTTTCTTCTGGTCTTCTATACTCATATTCCTATGGATTATTCCAATCCCACCTTCTCTAGCAAGTGCAATTGCAAGTCTATGTTCTGTTACAGTATCCATTGCAGCTGAAATTAATGGAATATTTAACTTAATTTTAGGAGTTAAATAAGTGCTTACATCTGTCTCATGAGGTAAAACATCTGATTTTTGGGGTAGTAGCAAAACATCGTCAAAAGTTAAAGCCTCTTCTATATTGTGAGGGTCAAACATATTGAAGATAAACCTCCAAGGTTCGTTTAAGTTTTGATAAATATGAAACTTTTATTTATTTTAACATCATTTTAACAAAGAGTAAATTTTATATTATAATATTAAATCCTTTATTTTATTCCCATCTGGAGGCATTAAATTGGCAAAAATCAAAGCACTAAAATGTAAAGAATGTGGAAGAGAATATCCAATAGAACCTCTCCATGTATGTGAATTTTGTTTTGGACCGCTTGAGGTAGATTACGACTATGATTACATAAAACAAAATATCTCAAGAAAAAAAATAGAGCAAGGTCCTAAAAGTTTATGGAGATATGTGGATTTATTACCTGTTGATAATCCCCAAGTTGGTTTAACTGCAGGATTTACTCCATTAATAAAAGCAGAAAATCTTGGAAAAGAACTTGGATTAAATAACCTTTATATAAAAGATGATTCAGTAAACCACCCAACTTTGTCATTCAAAGACAGAGTGGTTGCAGTAGCTTTATCGAAAGCCAAAGAGTTTGGATTTGATACTGCTGCATGTGCTTCTACTGGAAACCTTGCAAACTCTGTAGCTGCTAATGCAGCTGCTGCAGGAATGAATTGTTATGTATTTATACCTGCAAATCTTGAAACAAATAAAATTATAGGTTCTCTTGTATTTAATCCAACAGTTGTTGCTGTTGAAGGAAACTACGATGATGTAAATAGGTTATCTTCTGAAGTTGCAAACGAGTTTGGTTGGGCATTTGTAAATATTAATATAAGACCATTTTATTCTGAAGGTTCAAAAACTTTAGCTTTTGAAGTTGCAGAGCAGCTTGGTTGGAAAACTCCAGACGCAGTTGTAGCACCTATGGCTTCAGGTTCTTTATACACAAAAATATGGAAAGGATTTAATGAGCTTAAAACTGTTGGAATTTTAGATGAAAATGAAAAACTACCAAGAATGTATGGAGCACAAGCTTTAGGATGTAGCCCTATATACAAAGCTTTTAAAGAAGGTAGAGATTGGATTAATCCTGAAAAACCAGATACCATTGCAAAATCTATTGCCATAGGAAATCCTGCAGATGGTCCTTATGCTGTAAAAGTTGCTAAAGAAAGTAATGGTGATATGGAAGTTGCTAGCAACGAAGAAATAATAGAAGGTATGAAACTACTTGCAAAAACAGAAGGGATTTTCACTGAAACAGCAGGAGGAACAACAATAGCAGTTCTTAAAAAATTAGCTGAAAAAGGAGTATTTGATAAAAACGAATTAGTTGTTGCTTATATAACAGGAAATGGATACAAAACAATGGAAGTATTAGAAGGACATTTAACTAAACCTGTTCACATAAAACCAACATTACATGACTTTAAAGAAAAAGTAATGGGAATAACAGTTAAATAAGGAGGTTAAAATGGCAAAAGTTGTAGTTAGAATACCAACAGCTTTAAGAAGAGTTACTCAAGGTCAAGGTGAAGTTCAAATAGAAGCAGGAACTATTGCAGAATTAATTGAAAACCTTGAAAAAGAATTTCCTGGAATTAAAGAACGACTTGTTGATGAAAGTGGAGAAATTAGAAAGTTTGTTAACTTTTTTGTAAATGATGAAGATATAAGATTTTTACAAGGTAAAGATACAAAACTTGAAGATAAAGCAGTTGTTGCAATTATTCCAGCTATAGCAGGAGGATTTTAAGGGAGGTATAATAATGAATTCGCTTAAGTTAAAGCTTATATATCCAGAAGAGAAAATAAAAGAGCCTCTTTTAAGTAAAGTTTGTAAAACTTTTGATATAGATATAAATATCAGAAAAGCAAATGTTCAAGAACATGTAGGATGGCTTGAGCTTGAGTTTATAGGAAATGAAGATGAAATTGAAAAAGCAGTAAAATGGTTAGAAGAACAAGGAGTTGATGTTTCACCGTTAGAAGGGCAGGTATTTATGGAGTAAGTAAGTGGCTATAAAAATAGGTATTATAGACATAGGAACTTACTCTACAAGATTTTTAATTTCTGCAGTTCACAAAAAAAATTCTGTGGAAGAAACTTTAAATTCTATAGAAGATATTTTTTCTGTAGGTAAAATTACTGCACTTGGAAGAAATTTAAAACAAACAGGTTTTCTGCAGGAAGAAGCAATACAGGAAACCCTTTCTGTTTTAAGAGAATACAAAATGATAGCAGATGAATATCATTTAGATTATTTAAAAGCCTATGCAACTCAAGCATGTAGAGAAGCTAAAAATGGTAGTGAATTTATAGAAAGGGTAAAGAAACTTGGTATAGATGTAGAAATTATAAATCCAGAAAAAGAAGCATACTTTTCATTTTTAGCAACTGCCTATGGAGTTAATCCAGATGGTAGTTTTGTTATGATAGACCAAGGTGGTGGAAGCACCGAGTATGCTTACGCAATTAAAGAAAACGGTAAATTTTATTTAAAAGAAAGTGTTTCTTTTCCATTTGGGATAGTTGGTTTAACAGAAAAATTTATAAAAAATGACCCACCTCTAGAAGAAGAATTAAAGCAGTTAAAAAATTATATAAAAGAATATATAGTAAAAGCTTACGAAAAAATGAAAGAAACCAGATATTTAATTGGCCTTGGCGGGACAATAACAACATTAGTTGCTTTAGAGTATAACATTTTCCCTTATAACTCAGAAAAAGTTCATAGTAAAAAATTGACAAAAGAACAAGTTAAAAAATGGTTTAAAGAGCTATCTTCCTTGACAATAAAGCAAAGAAAACAAATTCCCCAAATAGAAGATAAAAGAGCAGAAGTAATACTAGCAGGAATAGTTATTTTTGATACATCTTTAGAAGTTTTTAACAAAGAAGAAATCATTGTTAGCGATTGGGGACTTAGACACGGAGCTTTGATAGATTTTGTAATTAGGAGGTTTCAATGAAAAAAAGAGTAATTCTTGCTTATTCTGGAGGGCTTGATACTTCAGTAATAGTTAGATGGTTAACAGATAAAGGATTTGAGGTTATAACCTACACAGCAGATGTAGGACAAGGAGAAGAATTAGATGAAATACCTAAAAAGGCAAAAGCATCTGGAGCAATTGAAGCTATAGTTGATGATATAAAAGAAGAATTTGCTAGAGAATATTGTATGCCACTTATGAGAAGTGGAGCTTTATATGAAAATAGATACACATTACTTTCTGCACTGTCTAGACCATTGATATCTAAAAAATTAGTAGAACTTGCCCATAAATACAATGCCCATTATGTAGCCCATGGTTCAACAGGAAAAGGAAATGACCAAGTTAGATTTGAAACATCAGTTTGGGCTTTGGACCCTAATATTGAAGTTTTAGCACCAGTTAGAGACTGGGAATTTAAATCTAGAGAAGAAGAAATAGAATATGCACAAAAACATGGTATTCCTGTAAAAGCTACAAAAGAAAAACCTTATTCTTATGACAGAAATCTTTGGGGTGTTGCAATAGAAGCAGGTCCACTAGAAGACATATGGCAAGAACCTCCTGAAGATGCCTTTGAAATTACTGTAAATCCAGAAAAAGCACCTAATGAACCAGAATACATAGAAATAGAATTTAAAGAAGGTTTACCTATTTCAATAAATGGTAAAGAATACAAAGAGCTATGGAAATTAATATGGGACTTAAATGAAATTGCTGGTAAACATGGAGTTGGTAGAATTGATATGGTTGAAAATAGACTTGTTGGAATAAAAACTAGAGAAGTTTACGAAAGCCCAGCAGGTTTAATGCTAATAAAAGCTTACGATGAGTTAGAAAGTTTAGTATTAGATAGATTTACATACCATTACAAGTTAACACATATAGCCCAACCTTATGCAGATTTAGTTTATAATGGACTATGGTTTTCTAAATTAAGAGAAGCTTTAGATGCGTTTACTTTAGAATTAGCAAAACTTGTAAATGGAGTTGTTAAATTTAAACTTTACAAAGGTAGTGCAACTATAGTTGGTAGAAAATCTCCAAATGGTCTTTACTTTGAAAATCTTGCAACATACTCACCTGAAGATGAGTTTGACCATAAAGCAGGTGAATACTTCACAAAAGTTTGGGGATTACCTTTAAAGGTTTTTGCTAAAGCTAGTGAACTATGGACAAAATAATTATCCACGGTGCAAGGCAACACAATCTAAAAAATATAGATTTAGAAATTCCAAAAAATAAGTTGGTTGTGATTACCGGCCCTTCTGGGTCTGGTAAATCTTCCCTTGCATTTGATACTATTTATGCAGAAGGACAAAGACGATATGTAGAAAGTTTATCTGCCTATGCAAGGCAGTTTTTAGGATTAATGGAAAAACCAGATGTAGACAGTATAGAAGGGCTATCACCAGCTATTGCAATAGACCAAAAAACAACATCAAAAAATCCCCGTTCTACAGTTGGAACTATAACTGAAATTTATGATTATTTAAGATTGTTATTTGCGAGGGTAGGGAAAGCTTATTGTCCTGAATGTAATTCTCCAATAACAGCACAATCAGCAGAGGATATAGTAGAGCAAGTTTTAAAACTTCCTGAAAAAACGAAAATTCAGATACTTGCTCCAGTTGTTAGAGGTAAAAAAGGAAAGCACAAAGATATTTTTGATAAAATTCAGAAAATGGGTTATCCCCGTGTTAGGGTAGATGGTAATGTTTATCTAATGGAAGAAGTTCCAAAGCTTGAAAAAAACAAAAAGCACACAATTGAGATTGTAGTAGATAGAATTGTAATAAAAGAAGGTATTAGAAGTAGACTAACAGACAGTATTGAGCAAGCTTTAAAACTTGGAGATGGGCTTGTTATTGTAAATAATTTATCCGAAAACAAAGATATTATTTTTAGTGAAAAATTTGCCTGTCCTGAGCATGGATTTTCAATTGCAGAAATTTCCCCAAGATTATTTTCATTTAACAGCCCTTATGGTGCTTGTCCTGAATGCAAAGGTCTTGGAGTAATCCATAAAATAGATATAGATAGATTAATAGACAAAAATAGAGCAGTAATTGAAAGCTTTAGGATTAGTGAAAGTATCTATTTTAAATATATAAAGGGGATTATTTATGATATTATCTACTATCACAGCATAAATAAATTTACAAAATTTAAAGACTTACCAAACGAAGTTAAAGATGAGCTTTTACTAGAAATCATTCCCCACTTAGAAAGAAAATACTTAGAAATAGAAAATGAGAAACAAAAGGCAGAGCTAGAAAAATACATAAAAGAGGTGGTTTGCCCTGTTTGTAAAGGTAGTAGATTAAGAAAAGAAGCCCTTTATATACTGATAAACAAGAAAAATATATGGGATGTAGTTAGATTAAACATAAGACAGGCTTATGAATTCTTTTTAAATTATGAAAAACAGCCTAAAACAGAAAAAGAAAAAATCATTGCAGAAAAAATTGTTAAAGAGATAAAAGAAAGACTTGGATTTTTAATAGATGTAGGACTTGAATATCTAACTCTAGATAGGACAGCAACAACCCTTTCAGGTGGAGAAGCACAAAGAATTAGACTTGCAACTCAAATTGGTTCAAAACTAAGTGGAGTTTTATATGTTTTAGATGAACCATCTATTGGACTACACCCTAGAGATACAGAAAAATTAATAAATACCTTAAAAAGTTTAAGAGATTTAGATAACACAGTAATAGTTGTAGAACACGACCCTGAAACTATAGAAGAAGCAGATTACATAATAGATATTGGTCCTGGCAGCGGTGTGTATGGAGGTCAAATTACTGCTATAGGAACGCCAGAAGAAATAAAAAATAATCCAAATTCTTTAACAGGAAAATATTTAAGTGGAAAATTAAAAATTCCTATTCCACAAAAAAGAAGGTCCATAAATTCTACAAAGGTTTTAAAAATAAAAGGAGCAAAAGAACATAACCTAAAAAATATAGATGTAGAAATTCCACTAGGAATATTTGTTGCAATAACTGGCGTTTCAGGAAGTGGAAAATCTACACTTATTTACGATATTTTATGGCAAGCTTCAAAGGAAAAATTTGGCTACAAAGTAGATAAAATAGGAAAACACAGTAAAATAGAAGGTTGGGAGCATATAGACAAAGTTATAAATGTTGACCAATCACCAATAGGAAGAACCCCCCGTTCAAACCCTGCAACTTATACAAAAGTGTTTGACCAAATTAGAGCATTATTTGCATCTACACCTGAAGCAAAACTTAGAGGATATACACCAGGAAGATTTTCCTTTAATGTTAAAGGAGGAAGATGTGAAGCCTGCAAAGGAGACGGAGTTGTAAAAATAGAAATGCACTTTTTACCTGATGTTTATATTACCTGTGAAGTTTGTGGAGGAAAAAGATATAACAAAGAGACCCTCGCCATTGAATATAAAGGTAAAAATATTGCAGATGTATTAGATATGACCGTTGCTGAAGCTTTAGAGTTTTTCCAAAATGTGCCATCTGTTAAAAACAAACTAAAAGTTTTATATGATGTAGGACTTGACTATATAAAATTAGGGCAACCAGCAACAACCCTTTCAGGTGGAGAAGCACAAAGAATAAAACTATCTAGAGAACTTTCTAAAAGAGATACAGGAAGAACATTATATTTATTAGACGAACCTACAACAGGACTACATAGTTATGATGTAGATAAATTAATAAAAGTTTTAAATAAATTGGTAGATAAAGGCAACACAGTTATTGTAATAGAGCACAACCTAGATGTTATAAAAAATGCAGACTGGATTATAGATTTAGGTCCTGAAGGTGGAGATAAAGGAGGAAAAATAGTAGTAGCAGGAACTCCAGAAGAAGTTGCAAAAAATCCAAACTCATGGACTGGAAAATTTTTAAAAAAGTATCTAAATTTAGTTTAGTTTTTTCGTAAAAAGCAGGGAGTAATTATGGAAAAAATCTACCTAAAAGACTTCAATTTTGGTGAACTTGAAAGGTGGGTTAGGAAACTAGGCTGGAAAAAATTTAGAGCAAAACAGATAGCCAAATGGATTTACAATAAAAAAGTAGCTTCTTATGATGAAATGACAGATATATCCAAAGAAATTAGACAATACTTAAAAGAAAATACAATATTAAATGTTTTAAAACTTGTATCTTACGAACAATCTAAAATAGATGGAAGCATAAAATTTTTATGGCAGTTAAATGACGGAAACACAATAGAAAGCGTGTTTATCCCTGAAAGAGGCCATAATACATTATGTATTTCTACACAGGTAGGCTGTGCTGTTGGATGCAAATTTTGCTACACAACAAAAGATGGACTAATAAGAAACCTAACAACTGCAGAAATAGTTGACCAATATATACAAGTTCAAAAGTTTGTTGGACTAGAGCCAGAAAAAAGAATATCAAATATAGTTTATATGGGAATGGGAGAACCTCTTGCAAACTACGACAATGTAAAAAAATCTGTTCAGATTTTTACAGATGAAAGAATGGCAGGCTTATCTAATCGAAAAATAACTATTTCTTCTTCAGGAATAATAGCCCAGATTTTAAAAATGTATGAAGATAAAAGCTTTCCACAGGTTAGACTGGCAGTTTCTTTAAATGCATCAGACCAAAAAACAAGAGAAGAGATAATGCCAATAACAAAAACAAATACAATAAAAGATTTAATGAATACATTAAATACTCTTCCTTTTAAAACTGGATACAGAATTATGCTTGAGTATGTTCTACTAAAAGGGGTAAATGATACTGATGAAGATGCACACAAACTTGCAAAACTAATAGGAAAAAATAAAAAAAGATATAAAGTAAATCTTATACCATTTAACCCTTTTGAAAATTCAGGATATGAAAGACCAGATGAAAAAAGGGTAGAAAAATTTCAGAAAATTTTATGGGATTATAATATTTCTGCATTTATAAGATGGAGTAAAGGAAAAGATATTTCTGCTGCTTGTGGACAGCTTAGGAAAAAACAATTAAATAATTTTATATCTAAACAATCGTTAACAAAGGTATAAAAATGCTTAAATTTGAAACGTTTCCTGTGGATATTTTAGATAAAGAAGATAAATACGTAGTTTTGGTAGATATTCCAGGAGTGCTTCCTCAAGATTTGGAAATATTTGGAGAGGAATATTCCATAACTATAAAAGGTGTAAAAAGAGCTATAAAAGATGGAACTTTTATAACAATGGAAAGATTTAGTGGAAAATTCTCAAGAAAAATCCAGTTTCCACAAGGAATTAACATATCAAAAGCCACTGCAAAAATAGAAAATGGGGTTTTATTTTTAGAAATACCTAAATTAAAAGATGAAATTTTTATAGATGCATCTGTAAAAATAAGAATTTTTTCCAATTTTTAGAAAAAAACTTGAAAAATTTGTAAAATTTCCAAAAATAGAGTATATTCCTTACCTAAATAAAATTATTTTTGGAGGTAATTTATGGCGCAACCTTTTGAACCTTATGAGCAAAATTTTGAAGAACAAAGCTTGCCAGAAGAATATCCATTAATACCAATAAGAGATTTAGTTATATTCCCATATATGGTTTTTCCTATATTCGTAGGTAGAGAATTTTCAATAAATGCAATAAACGAAGCACTAGAAAACAATGACAGGTATGTATTTCTAGCTTTACAAAAAGACAAAAATATAGAAGAACCTACAGAAGATGATATATACAAAATTGGAACTATAGCAACAATTTTAAGAATGGTTAAACTTGAAGATGATAGGATAAAAATCCTTGTGCAAGGAGTTGCAAGGGGAAAAATAGAAGAACTAAAAAAAGAAGATGGACTTTATAAAGTAAAAGTTAATGTAATTGAAAACGATGAAGATTTTGAAGAAAGCATAGAAGTTGAAGCATTAATACATTCAGTAAAAGACCTTTTAGATAAAGCAATTTCCTTAGGAAAACAGGTTGTTCCAGATTTAGTAGGCATAATAAAAGGTGTTGACGAACCGGGAAGACTTGCAGACCTTGTTGCATCAATTTTAGACATAAAATCTGAAGAAGCTCAGGATATACTTGCAACAATAGACCCTGTAGAAAGATTAAGAAAGGTCCATGATATTCTTCTTAAAGAGGTAGGGTTATTAGAAATCCAGCAAAAAATAAGAAATACAGCTAGAGAATATATGGAAAAAGACCAAAGAGAATATTTTTTAAGACAGCAGATTAAAGCAATTCAAGAAGAACTCGGAGAAAAAGACGAAAGACAGGAAGAAATAGAAGAATACAGAAGAAAAATAGAAGAAGCACAAATGCCTGAAGATGTTAAAAAAGAAGCTTTAAAACAGCTAAAAAGACTAGAAAAAATGCATCCTGATTCAGCAGAAGCAGGAGTTATAAGAACGTATTTAGATTGGCTTGTAGAACTTCCTTGGAATAAAAAAACTAAAGATAAATTAAACCTAAAAAGAGCAAAAAAAATATTAGATGAAGACCATTACGATTTAGAAAAGGTAAAAGATAGAATAATAGAATATTTAGCAGTTCAAAAACTTAAAAAAGGACAAGGTATAAAGGGACCTATCCTTTGTTTTGTTGGACCTCCAGGAGTTGGTAAAACATCTTTAGGTCGCTCAATTGCAAAAGCTTTAGGTAGGAACTTCACAAGAATAGCTCTTGGTGGAATTAGAGATGAAGCAGAAATAAGGGGACATAGAAGAACCTACGTTGGAGCAATGCCAGGAAGAATTATACAGGCAATAAAACAAGCAGGAAGTAAAAACCCAGTCATTATGCTAGATGAAGTCGATAAGATAGGAATGGATTTTAGAGGAGACCCATCATCTGCTCTTTTAGAAGTTTTAGACCCAGAACAAAATAAAGAGTTTGTAGATTTATATCTTGGAGTTCCTTTTGATTTATCAGAAGTAATGTTTATATGCACAGCAAATAGAATAGATACAATTCCAAGACCACTACTTGATAGAATGGAAGTTATCAGGCTTCCCGGATACTCTGAAGAAGAAAAAATACACATAGCAAAAAAATACCTAATTCCAAAACAAATCAAAGAAACAGGACTAAAACCAAAATATGTTGAATTTACAGATAGTGGCCTTCAGTATTTAATCAGGCATTACACAAGGGAAGCAGGAGTTAGAAGTCTAGAAAGAAAAATAAATGAAGTCCTAAGAAAAATAGCAAAAGAAATAGCACTAACAGGTAAAAAGAAAAAATACAAAATAACAAAAGCTGCAGTTAAAAAGTTTTTAGGAGCACCAATTTATGTGCCAGAAAAAGAACAAAAAGACGAAATAGGGGTTGTTACAGGACTTGCATGGACAGAAGTTGGAGGAGAGATACTAAAAATTGAAGCCACAAGAATGCCAGGAAAAGGAGGATTAATACTAACAGGTTCTTTAGGAGATGTAATGAAAGAATCTGCGAGAACTGCCCTTTCATATGTAAAGTCAAAAGCTGAAGAATATGGAATAGACCCAAAAGATTTTGATAAATATGATACCCATGTGCATGTTCCAGCAGGAGCTATACCAAAAGATGGCCCTTCTGCAGGTATAGCAATAACAACAGCTATATTTTCTCTCTACTCCCAAACTCCAGTTAGAGCAGATGTAGCAATGACTGGGGAAATAACTCTTAGAGGAAAAGTTTTACCGGTAGGAGGATTAAAGGAAAAAATACTGGCAGCTAAAAGAGCAGGTATAAAAACTGTAATACTTCCAAAAGATAACAAAGATGAAGTTATGGAAGATTTACCTCCATTTG
>DTZN01000005.1 GCA_012961365.1 Hydrogenothermaceae bacterium | reverse complement strand
TAGCATTATAAATGGCATTATTAAATATTTAGTAAATTTTTTTGACATAAAAATCTCCAAATAAAATTCTTCTAGAAAATATTTTAACAGGTTAGAATTCTCATATATTGTTATATAATTAGTATAAAAATTTATTTTTTATATAGGGAGATATATATGGAAGACAAAAAAATTTCCCGAAGAGACTTTTTATTATATGCAATAGGGGGGTGGGCCGCTGTTGGAGCAGGAGCTACCCTTTATGCCATGTATAAAACTTGGGAACCTCTTCCTGAAGTAAAAGCTGCAGGTATTGTAGAATTTGATTTATCAACTTTAAAGGAAGGGGAAATTAGAGTTGTAGAATGGAGAAGAAAACCTGTTTTTATATTAAGAAGGAAAAAAAATATACAAGTTAACTGTCCTAAAAGAACTATCAGGACAGATATAGGAGATTTTACAGTTGTTATTGGAATATGTACCCATTTAGGTTGTATTCCAAACTGGGAACCTGAAAACAATGTATGGCATTGCCCTTGTCATGGAGGTAAATATAATGCCTGTGGAGAAAATATATTTGGACCTCCACCAAGACCTCTTGACATACCTCCTTTTAAATTAGAAGGGACAAAAATAGTTCTTGGTGAAGAAGGTCCAGAGTATAAAGCTTTAATTTCTACATAGGGGGAAACTGATGAAACTTATAGATTGGTTAGATGAAAGATTTGCTATAAGGCAAGTATTTAAACTTTTAATGGTAGATTACAAAGTCCCTAAAAATATCAACTTTTTGTGGAGCTTTGGTATGCTCCTTGTTTTCAATTTTGCAATTTTATTTATAAGTGGTCTATTCCTTCTTATGTATTACAAACCTGATGCCAACTTGGCATTTGACAGTGTAAATAAAACAATAATGATGGACGTATCTTATGGTTGGATTTTTAGACATATCCACGCTGTTGGAGCAAGCATAATTTTTCTGCTAATGTATATACACATTGCAAGAGGTATATATTATGGTTCTTACAAAAAACCTAGGGAAGGTGTTTGGCTAACAGGATATATTCTTTTTATACTCTTTTCTGCAACAGCATTTACAGGGTATTTACTACCTTGGGGACAAATGTCTTACTGGGCGGCGCAAACGATAACTACACTTTTTGAAAAAGTCCCATTTATAGGTGAAGATTTAGTAATCTGGATAAGAGGAGATTATGCTATAGCAGATGCTACCCTTACAAGATTTTTTGCCTTACATGTAGTATTCCTACCAGTTTTAATAATAATAACAATAGCTATTCACTTATTTGCAGTTAGAGTTGTAGGGAGTAATAATGAAGATGGTAAAAAATTAGATAAGCAAAAAGAAGGTGTCCCATTTTGGCCTGTATTTATGTCAAAAGAATTTTTTGTGATGAGTATATTTTTGTTATTTTTCTTATATCTTGTATTTTTCAAATTTGATTTTGCTATGGATAGGGTAAATTTTGAACCAGCAAATCCTATGCAAACACCAAAACATATATATCCAGAGTGGTATTTCTTAGCCTATTATGAAGTTTTAAGAGGATTTTTCTTTAGCCAAAATTTAGGTCTTATTGCTTTTCTCCTAAGTATGATTTTGATAGCATTTTTGCCTTGGTTAGATAAATCTCCAATAGTAAGTGGAAAACATAGGCCATTATTCCAGATAGCCTTCTGGGTGTTTGTTATAGATTTCCTAATCTTAACTATACTTGGGAAACTTCCCCCATCCGGAGTTTATTCGTGGATAGGTTTATTTGCCAGCTTAATATTTTTCGGATTTTTTATTTCTCTACCAATAATAAGCAAAATTGAATCCAAACAGCTAAAAAAAGGGGAAAATAGATGAAAGAGTTTAAAATTTTCCTTATTATTACAGTTTTAGTAATAGTGGGATACTATGGAATAGATATATATGCTCATCATGAAATGTATGGCAATCTTCCAAAAGCGGATTTTCATTATTTAGATTTAAAAGATACACATATTAAAGGAGACCCTATAAAAGGTAAAGAGCTTTTTCAAAGCAACTGCCAATCTTGCCATAGCCTAAAAGCTGAAGGTTTAAATGCAATGATGGATACTGAGACAGCTCAAAGTGCATTCAATGTAGTTCCTCCTGATTTATCAAACTTAGGAGCAATGCTAGCTCCACATTTCCTATTCAATTTCATAAAAAATCCTCAAAATGCTACAAAAAATCCTAAATTTGCAATGCCTCCAATGGCTCAACTTACAGACCAGCATATAGCAGATATAGTTGCATATTTACAATCTGTTGCTAGAAAAAATTTTACAGGTAAGGATGTTTTAACTGATGCTTGCACAAGATGTCATTCTGTAAAATACCAAAAAATTGAAGCATTTACAGATGAGAAGCATTTAAAAAATTATCTTGGAAAGGTTCCCCCTGATTTATCATTAAAAGGAAGGTCTAAAGATAGGGAATATTTAAAAACATTTATTAACAATCCTAAGTTTGTTTTACCGGGAACCTCTATGCCTAGACTTGGATTAACAGAAGAAGCAACTGATAAAGTAATTTCATATTTAGAGGAAATTTCAGACCCTCATAAACAACAAAGAAATAAAATAGGAATATGGGCTTTAATATATGCATTTATTGGTATAGTTTTAACTTACACATGGAAGAAAAAAATCTGGAAAACAGTTAGTAAATGAACTGAAAAAGTTTTAGGATAAATTTTGCTTTTAATCCTCCTTAAATAGTTTGCTTTTAATCGTTAACTACATTATATTATATGCATTATGGAAAAGAAAAATTTAAAACCAAATGAAGAGGATGTAATAAAGAAATACATAGAAAACCAGAAGAAGATATGATTGTAGAACAACAACAGTTTCTAAACATCCAATTTGGACATTGTAGATTTGTATATAACAAAACAGATAGCAGATGTAAGCTGGT
>DTZN01000004.1 GCA_012961365.1 Hydrogenothermaceae bacterium | reverse complement strand
TATTCTTTTAATTTACCATCTGTATCTTCTAAAATAACTTTGGCTGTACCTTTAACTACCACCCAGTGTTCACTTCTATGATAGTGTCGTTGAAGGCTTAATTCTTCTCCTGGATTTACTATTATCTTTTTTATTTTATATCTTTCTCCTTTTTCAAGTTCTGTATAACTTCCCCAAGGTCTATAAACTGTTAAGGGATACTCAGCAATTTTTCTAAGAGCTTTATTTCTTTTTAATAGCTTTACAATATTTCTTACCTTTTGTCCTTCCCCTTTTTTAGTCACTAATAACGCATCTCCAGTTTCTACAATTATTAAATCCTCAATTCCTAAAGTACAAATTAATCTATTAGATCCAAAAATTAAAGAATTTTTACTTTCTATATCTAGAACCTTTCCAAGTTTTACATTGTTGTTCTTATCTTTTTCCATTATTTCATAAAAAGCTTCCCAAGAACCTACATCGGACCAATTTAGATCAACTGGAATTACTGCAATTTTATCAGTCTTTTCCATTATTGCATAATCTATTGAAACATCAGGCATAGAATCAAATTTAGCTAAAATTTCATTAAAACTTTCATTTTTTATTTTTTTATATATTTCGGGAAGATATTTTTCTAGTTCTTTAAGAATGGTTTTTATACTAAACACGAAAATTCCACCATTCCAATAATGATTTCCAGATTCTAAATATTTCTTTGCTGTTTCTAGGTCCGGCTTTTCATGAAAAGCTTTTACTTTATAAACTCCATCAGAAAGAAGTAGATTATCCTTTTCTATATATCCATAACCTGTTTCGGGTTTATTAGGTTGTATACCAAAAGTTACAATATAACCTTCTTTAGCTATCTTTTCTGCTTTGTTCAAATATTCTAAAAATTTATAGGAAGGTTCAATGATATGATCTGAAGGAAGTACACAAAAAATTTCATCATCATCTATATTTAACTTTTCCAAAGCAAATTTTATAGCTAAAATAATAGCAGGAGCAGTATTTCTTCCTGTGGGTTCAAAAATAATATTTGTAATCTTTTCTAAATGACCATAACTTATATCTTGTCCTAAATTCCTTAATATATCCAAAAGTTGATTTTTAACATAAAATTTATAGTTCTGATTAGTTATAATAATTAAATCTTGAAAAGATATTTTTGGAATAAGTCTTTTAATCGTTTTTTGAAATAAAGATTCTCCATTCCAAATTTTTAAAAATTGTTTAGGATAATTTTCTCGTGATAAGGGAAATAATCTTGTACCTTTTCCTCCAGCCAAAATAACAGCCTTCATTAGTTTCTCCTTTTATTAGAACCATTTATTACAACGAACTATTTTGTAAGATTTTAAATATGGTTAAAGTCTAATTTTTGAGGATAAATTTATATTAAACAAGTTTAAAATATAAAAATTTTATTTGTTAAAGCCTATAAAGTTTCTAACAATAACTTTTGATATACCATTCGTATAATTTTTTGAGCCCTTCTCTTAAAGATACCTTATGTTTCCAACCAAGCTGACGTATTCTTGATATATCAGTGACTTTTCTTGGAGTACCATCAGGTTTTTTGGGGTTAAAATATAGTTCCCCTTCAAAACCTACAATTTTTTTTATTAAATAAGCTAACTCTTTTATAGATATCTCCTCTCCGGTCCCAACATTAATGTGGGTATTTCTAATTTCTTTACCATCCTTTATTAAATCTAAAAGTTTATAAGAGTGTATATTAGACAAATCTGGATAAATAAGACTAACTATATCCTTGAAATTAATATTTTTCATTAAAAAAATACAGGCATCAGCAAGATCGTCTGCCCACAAAAATTCTCTTTTGGGTTTTCCTGTTCCCCAAATTTCAACTTTTACTATATCATTACTTTTTTTTACACCATATTTTTCTAATATTTTAAGTATATCTGATCTTAAGGCATTACCACTTATACCTTCCAAAGGTCGTAAATTTAAATCTTTTTTTATTTCATCCCAATTACTTTCTTCCAAACATTTTGCTAAATGTATTTTCCTTATTAAACCAGGTATAACATGAGATGTTTCTAAGTCAAAATTATCCCAAAATCCATAGAGATTAGTAGGCATTACAGAAATAAAATTAGTTTCATATTGAATATTATAACTTTCACACATTTTTAAACCCGATATTTTAGCAATTGCATAAGGTTCATTAGTATATTCTAAAATGCCACTTAATAAATACTCTTCCTTCATAGGTTGGGGACAATTACGAGGATATATACACGTACTACCTAAAAATAATAGTTTTTTTACATCGTATTTGTAGCTAAAATGTATAACATTATTTTGGATTTGCAAATTTTGATATATAAAATCTGCTCTATAAATATTATTAGCCCAAATTCCGCCAACCTTTGCAGCAGCTAAAAAAACATATTCAGGTTTTACACTTTCAAATAATATTTTAGTTTTTATTTGATCTATTAAATCCACTTGGATAAATTTAAGGTAACCTTTTTCTATATATTTTTTAAAATCTTTATAGATTTTTTCAGGATTTTTATTTTTATAAGTTCCAATAATATTGGTATAACCATTTTTGAGAAGCTGTCTAATTATAGCGCTGCCAACAAGACCCGTAGCGCCAGCAACAAGAATTTTGGAATGTTTATCCATTATGTTTTTACTCCCTTATTTTTGCATAAAACGTATACTCGTGATCTGTATATCCAAAACCTTTTTTCTTAGATATACTAATACCTTCACCTATTGGTTCAAGGTCCACAAGCTTCATATCATAATCAACCATAATTTTCACAAGTTCTTTAAATGTAATTCTAGGCTCCCATCCTAATTTTTCTCTTGCTTTTGTAATATCTGCTTGTAGAAACTCCACTTCTGTAGGTCTAAAATATCTAGGATCTATTTCTATAATAACTTGTCCAGGTTTTAACACATTTTCCCACTTTTTATCTATACTTTTTACTATTCCTTTTTCATTTATATTCTCTCCTTTCCATTCCAACTCTATGCCAGCATATTCAAAAGCTGTATTTACAAACTCTTTCACAGAATGACTTTCTCCAGTGCCTATTACAAAATCTTCTGGTTTTTCTTGCTGAAGCATAAGCCACATAGCTTCTACATATTCTGGAGCAAACCCCCAATCTCTCTTTGCATATAAATTACCTAGATATAGCTTCTTTTGCTTCCCTGCCAAAATATGAGCTAAAGCCCGTGTAATTTTTCTTGTTACAAAAGTCTCCCCTCTTCTAGGGCTTTCATGATTAAAAAGTATACCATTACAAGCAAATATATTATAAGCCTCCCTATAATTTACTGTCATCCAAAAGGCATAAACCTTTGCAACCGCGTAAGGACTCCTTGGATAAAAGGGAGTTTTTTCATTTTGAGGAGGAGGAGAGGCACCAAACATTTCAGAAGAAGAAGCTTGATAAAATTTAGCTTTTACTCCACTTCGTCTTATTGCTTCTAAAAGTCTTAAAGTTCCTAATCCCGTAATATTACCAGTATATTCTGGCATTTCAAAGGAAACTTTAACAT
>DTZN01000003.1 GCA_012961365.1 Hydrogenothermaceae bacterium | reverse complement strand
TCTCTTTTAAAGTCTGCAATGTTTAAAACTGGAAATCGGTCTTTTAATTTTTGGGATACCTTTTTTTGATTGGAAATCAAAAAAATTTTATAATATTTAGATAAATAATTTACTAGTTCCTCACTGTAATATGCTACGCCAGTTCTTTCGGGGGGTAGAGGGGATATATAGGCCAATTTAAGCTTTTCACTCATTAAAAGCCTCCTTAATCTATTTATTTTTTTTAAATCTATCTATTTTTTTTAAAAAAAATTTCTCTTCTATATCTAAATCATCGGAAAAACCTTGAGATATATTATTTATTTTGGATAAAAATTTTTTTATCGTATTTTTAATACGAGGGTTTCTATCCAAAAACAGTAAAACTGTCCTCCTAAGAAAAGGGTTTTGCGAGGTTTTAACAAGAAATATTCTTAAGAAGTTTAAGAAAAATAATTTGATTTTTTCTTTGAAAGAAGATAGTATACCATAGAATTTTCGGAATTTAGTATTATATACAAACTTAATTTTTCTTCTTAAAATATTTAATTTATTTATAGGTCTATTAAGTTTACTTAAATTTAAGTAAATATTTTGCATAGGAATATTCGAGTAATAAGAATATAATTGTAAAGCATATTCAAAACTAATATTACTTTTAGATTCCATATATTTTAAAGCATTATAAATTTCTTTATTTCCTATAATATCCGCCTTTTTAAAAAAAATAATAGAAATATCTCCACCTATTTCTTTAAAAAAGTTTAGTAGATTTAAAAAATCTACCTTTTCTTGGAAACCTATTGGGTTAATAATAAAGAATTTATAACTTTCAAAACCTGTATTTTTTCCCAAGAATATTAATAATTCGTGTGGAAGAGGTCTTAGATGGGTGGGGTCTAGCCAAAAATAGTGTAATCCGACGTATGGATTTTTTATATAAGGTAATTCTACAATAAAAATACCATTAGCTTTTAAAACTCTATATACTTCATTAAATAAGTCTAAAAGGTATGTAAATTCCAAATGTTCTGCAACTTGAATTAAGGATACCATATGGAAATATTCCGAAGGAACTTCTTTTAAATATTTTAAAGCATCTGACTTTTTAACCTTAAAACCTCTTTGAAAGCAAAAACTAATATTTGCATCATTAATATCTATTCCTTCAACTTCTATATTTAGACTAGAGAGTATTTCCAGGAATTCACCTCTCCCACATCCTAAATCTAGAGCTTTAAGATTTTCTTTAGAGACTTTGCTAAAAGCTTTTATTAGTGGTAAATAAAATGTTAACTTTTGTTTGACATTTTCCCTAGACCCTCTAAACAAATTTTCAAACTTTAAGTAAAATTCCTCCATAAAAAGATATTTTTACAAAAAAAAGGTATAGATTTAAGGACTAACAAAAGAGGATTTGATAATTTGAAAAATAGGTTGCAACATATATTCTAAAGGAGTAACTTTTTCCGCGACTATATAAGCCGATATGGGCATTCCTGAAACAAGTTTTATATTATATTTCTTTAAATGGGCAATACCTTTAGGGGTTAATTTTAATAATGCTTTATAATATTTTACATTTGAACCGGAAATCTTTATCACATCTTTAGTGATAAAAACCACTTCCGTTTCTATAGAAACTCCACTTAAACCTGTAAAACCTATAAGGTGAAGATTTGCCTTTTGCCCTTTATATACTTTTGCCCTATCTTTAGGGAAGATATAAACCCAAAACTGGTAAAGTCCAGAGTCGGGAGCTATTTCTATGAAAGGTTCCCCAGGTTTTATAACCTCCCCTGGATGATGAACGGCAATTTTTATAATTTGTCCATTTATAGGGGATTTGATTTTAGTATATAGAACTTCAATTCTATAATATTCCATCTGTTCCTTCACGCTAGCGAGTTGGTTTAAAATATTTTGAAGCTTATTTGATTTATCATTAATAAATTTATTAATGATAATTTCTTTTTGGGTTTTTAACTGTTTTATTTGAAGTTTATAATGGTTTATTTGACCTTGTAAATTTTTTATTTGAGCCAAAAGTGATAAATATTGCATTTTATAATTATTAAGAGTTTCTATATTTCCCATTTTATCTTTAACAAGTTCTTCTTCCTTTTTTATAATCCTTTCATAAAAATTTTTTAATACCAGAATTCTTTTTAAAACTTTTTCCTGGTCTTCGATATTTTTTAGGAGTTGTAATATTTGTTTATCGATAAGTTCTAAATGAGTTTTTAACACAGACATATCGGATTTAAAAGACTTCTTCTTTTCCAAAAACTACTCTAGAGGATAGTTTAATTTCGGATAAAAGCATATCTTTAAGGGCAAGTAGAAAATAATATTGTTTTTTATAAGTTATAAAATTAGTTTGAGCTTGTAAATTTTTAACGAGAGCTAAAAGCTGACCTTTTTTAACTTTATCGCCCTCTTTAACAAAAAGCTTTTCTAGGGTACCCCATTCTTTATAGGAGATATTTGCCCTAGAATTGTTAAAAGAAACAAAACCTTCCGCTATAACATAGGTATCTACCTTTACAAAAATTCCGAAAAATAAAATGATAAGGAGGAAAATTAAAAGGAATATGAGACCAAAGTTAATGTAGCTTAGTTCTTTCTGAATTGCATTTTTTAATTCCTTTTCTTCGTATTTCATATTTATGTTACCCATAACAAAAACTAATTATCCAAATAATGATTAAAAAATAAAAAGAGCTTGAAAGGTATTATTCAATAGTGGGAAAATATTAAGGTGAACAGGGAGAAATGTACCTATTTTTCCTTCATATTCTGTAAAATTTTATTTAAATCTTGAGCATAATAAAGCCTGGCAGCCGTTAATATTTTTATATCATTTTGGAGTTCTATAAGTTTGCGATCTATATAGAGAATTGTATTAATTAAATCCACGGCTTCCTTGGGAAGTTTTTCGACCTCATACTCTTTTCCATCTATATTAACCTTTTGCGGTATAGTATTAATATTATAACATATTACGTAAAAAAATTAGAAAAGTAGAAACGATAACAATACAGATTAATAATCCGTTTTTTTTAGCTTAAAAGAGTTTTGATATTAAAAATATATGTTGGATAAAATCCAACAAAAATGATTAACAAAAAAATAGCCATAGTTCATGATTGGTTGTTTACAATAGGGGGGGCGGAGAAAACCTTATTTGCAATCTTGGAAAAAATAGAAGCAGATATTTATACATTGGGGTATAACCCTCAAAATTTTTTAAATACTCCCATAAAAAATTTTAAAATTAGTACATCATTCCTTCAACAGCTTCCCTTTTTTAAAAGGTTTTATCGTTACTTTTTACCTTTATTTCCTATTACAATAGAACAATTTGATTTATCTAACTATGATATAATCATATCTTCATCCCATGCGGTTGCTAAAGGAGTTTTAACAAATCCGGACCAGTATCATATTTGCTATTGTTATACACCAATAAGATACGCTTGGGATTTATATCATGACCATATAAAACTTTTTCCAAAATTTTTACAGCCCTTAATAGTTTTATTTCTTCACTACATAAGAATTTGGGATATTGCGTCTACCTATAGGGTGGATAAATTAATTGCAATTTCAAAATATGTTGCAAAAAGGATAAGGAAATACTACAACAAAGAAGCTGAAGTTATTTATCCTCCTGTTGAGATTGATAGGTTTGAGTTAGAAACTAAAAAAGACAACTACTATGTAACCGTTGGGAGACTAGTTCCTTATAAACGCTTTGATTTAATAATTAAAGCTTTTAGACTAATGCCTGATAAAAAGTTAATTGTAATAGGTGACGGACCTGAGTTAAAAAAATTGAAAAGGAATGCTTCAAAAAATATAGAATTTTTAGGTTGGCAACCCGATAGTGTAGTAAAACTCTATCTTCAAAAAGCCAAAGGTTTTATATATGCAGCTTTGGAAGATTTTGGTATTGCTGTTATAGAAGCTCAAGCTTGTGGAACTCCGGTGATTGTATACGGAAAAGGCGGAACATTAGAAACTGTTAAAGCTAATAAAACAGGAATATTCTTCTTTAAACAAGAACCACCCTCTATTATAGAGGCTATTAATAAATTTGAAAGGATGTATGAAAACTTTAATCCAGAATATATCCGAAAATGGACCTTAAGGTTTAATAAGGATAGATTTCAAAAAGAATTTCAATCTTTATTGGGCAAAGTAATCGATACTAAATAAAGATTACTATTAATATTTAATATAATACGCTGAGTGAGAAATTAAGGTAGAACAAAGGAAGCAACCCCCAAAGCAGAGAGGTAAACAAGCAAACAAATGAAATTTCTCCAGCCACTTAATTC
>DTZN01000002.1 GCA_012961365.1 Hydrogenothermaceae bacterium | reverse complement strand
TATCATCATCTTTTTTACTTGTAGCATCATTCTTTGCAGTAGCATCATTTTTTTCTGTATTTGATTTTGCATCTTCATCGCCTGTTTTATTAATATCATTTAGAAGAACAGTTTTGGAAATATTATTTTCTGCTCAAAGAAAGATTTAGCAGAAAGGAGGGCGAAGGAGTTATCAAAGAAATTAAAATCATCATTATTAAATTTCTACGCTTTTTCTTCTAACTGTCTAAGCTCTTCTTGTTTTTTCTTAAACCATTTAAGTGTAGAGTATAAAAGTATGGTTAAAGATACTGTTGCAGATATTATTTTAGCAGTTAAAACTGGTATATGCATAATCTCAGAAGTTGAAAACCATAAAAATGCATAAAATAAATAAAGCCCATAAAGTAGTAAAGCCACTGATAAAGCTTCCCATAAAATTTTGTAAATGCTAAACATTTTTGCCTCAAAAAAAATTTGTAATTAAATTATACAATTTTTATAAATTGATTTTCGCATAAAAATCAAATATTATCTTCTATATCATAGTAATAAAAAAGGGGATTATAAAACTTGGATATATTAAAACAAAATCTAAAATTAAAACTAATCCTCATATTTACTTTAACAGTAGTTTCACTCTATTTTATATTTTCTAAACCTGTAAAGCTTGGACTAGACCTTCAAGGGGGAATGAGTATTACTTTACAGGTTGATATAGACCATGTAATAAAAAGACAATATGAAATTTTAGCATCAGATATAGAGAAGAAATTATCCGATAAAAAAATAGACGTTCTATCAATAAAAGAAAGTAAAGAAAAGGGAATAACCATAGTTCTTCTTGACCCAACACAGACAAATAATGCTATAAACATACTAAGAAAAGAATTTCCACAACTTGAAATAATCGCCGATAATTCAGGAATTATTGCAAAATTTAAAGAATGGGAACTAAAAAGAATAAAATCTCAAACTATAAAACAAGCAATAGAAACCCTTAGAAACCGTATTGATGAGTTTGGAACTCTAAATCCGAATATTGCAAGAAAAGGAGAAGATAGAATTTTAGTTGAACTTCCAGGAGTTGTTGACCCTGAAAGAGCAAAATCAATTATAGGAAGAACTGCCCAGCTTGAGATAAAAGAAGTTATAGACACTGCTTATTCTAAAGAAGAACTGTTAAAAAAATATCCAGATGGTTTACCTGAAGGGACAGAAATTTTAGAAAGTGTAGAAAAAGAAATAGATGGGCAAAAAATAAAAGAATGGTTTTTAGTAAAAAAAACTCCAATTATTTCTGGAGAAATGCTTAAAGATGCCAGAGTTGGAATGGATAATAGGAATAAACCTGCAGTTAATTTTGAATTAACTTCTGAAGGTGCAGAAAAGTTTGGAGAAGCAACAGCTAAAATGATAGGAAAAAGACTTGCAATAGTTCTTGATAATAAAGTAATGTCTGCACCTGTTGTTCGTTCTAGGATATCTTCAGCAGGGCAGATAACTGGAGATTTTACAACTCAAGAGGCTACAGACTTAGCAATAGTCCTAAGAGCAGGAGCTTTGCCAGCGCCAGTCTATATATTAGAAGAAAGGATAATAGGACCTACATTAGGTAAAGAATCTATAGAAAAAACTGTTAAAGCGGGAATTTTTGCTTTGGCGTTAGTTGGGCTATTTATGATATATAGATATGCAATTTCTGGATTTATCTCAGTTATGGCCCTGCTTTTAAATGGACTATTTTTATGGGCAGCAATGGTTATTTTAGATATAACATTAACTCTTCCAGGAATTGCAGGCATAATTCTAAACATTGGTATGGCTGTTGATGCAAATGTAATTATATTTGAAAGAATTAAAGAAGAGCTTAGAAAAGGAATAACCCTTAGAGTTGCCGTTGAAGAAGGCTTTAAAAGGGCTTGGGATGCTATATTTGATGCCCAAATTACAACATTAATAGCCGCATTTGTTTTATTCCAGTTTGGAACAGGACCATTAAAAGGTTTTGCAGCAACTCTTTCAATTGGAACAATAATTTCCATATTTACTGCATTGTTTATAACAAAAGTATTTATTGATTTAATACTTGGCGGAAAAAAACAATTAAAATACGCATTCTAAAGGAGCTACAAAATGAGGCATTTTTTAAGCACTCCTCCAAATATAGACTTTTTAAAAATTAAAAAAATTGGGTATATATCATCAGCAATTTTAGTAATTGCAAGTCTAGTTTTAATATTTGTAAAAGGATTTAATCTAGGGCTTGATTTTACAGGAGGAACTTCTATTCAGGTTAAATTCAAAGAACATGTTAAAGTTTCGCAGATAAAAAAGGCAATAAAAACAGCAGGTATAAAAAATTTTCAAATACAAACAGTAGGGAAAGAAGGAAATGAGTTTGAGATTAGAGTTCCTATAAAAGAAGGTAATTCTTCAATTATATATACGAAAGTAAAAAAAGGATTAGAAGAATTTTTAAAAGGCAAATATGAAATCAGAAAAGTAGAATATATAGGCTCAATAGTTGGAGAAGAGCTTAGAAAAGCAAGTGTTTACTCAATTATTGCAGTTATGATAGCAATTTTAATCTATGTAGGTTATAGGTTTGAACCTATATTTGCATTTGCAGCAATAATTCCTCTGTTCCACGATGCAATTTTAACACTTGGATTTTTCTCATTAACAAATCAAGAAGTTAATTTATCAGTTATTGCAGCAATTTTAACAGTTTTAGGATACTCACTAAACGATACAATAATAGTATTTGATAGGATAAGAGAAAACTTAAAGATTAGAGGAAAGAAAAATTTACTATCTTTAGTAAATCAAAGTATAAATGAAAACTTATCAAGAACGATTATAACTTCAGGAACTACTATTTTTTCAGTTTTAGCACTTTACCTGTTTGGGGGAGAATCATTAAAAGGATTTTCTTTAGCACTACTTATAGGTATCATTTTTGGAACATACTCGTCTATTTATGTAGCAGCTCCATTAATTGTGGATTTAGAAAAATTTTTAAGAAAAAAAGCTTTACAAAAAATGGAAAAAGGTGAACCTATAGCTTAATTAGAAATTACCTTTGCTTTGTAATATCTACAAATTTTTTATAATCTAAATTGTAGCACGAAGAAATTCTTTACCATTTATTACTCTTCTTTCTATTTTTCCTTCTTCTTCTAGTTTTTCTATTCTTTTTAAAGTTTTAAACGAAAATATATTTTCTATATCTTCTATAGTCAATGGTCTTTTCTTTAATGTATTAATTATTTCAACTTCAGTTAACTCAAATTCTGGTATATATATATCTTTTCTTTCCACTACATTTATAGGTAAATATTCTTTTTCAAAAATTTCTGCGAATTCATATAACTGCTTGTTACTAACAGGAAAAACTCTATAAGCAGGAGGTCTATCTATCGTTCCTAAGTCAATTCTGTCTGGATTTAATTCTTTTAATACTTTAGATAGTTTCTTTATTTCATTAACATCATCATTTATAAACTTTACAATTAAAACTTCAATAATAAGCTTGCCTTTAAATATTTTCCTAAAATTTTTAATTCCTTTAATAATTTGATGGATAGAAATACCTTTTAAAGGTTTATCTACTTTTCTAAAAATTTCTTCGCTAACTGCATCGAGAGAAAGTTTTACAGTGTCAAATTTTGTTAATGTTTTTTGTATATTTTCTTTGTATATAGTAGATGAGTTTGAAAGAATTAATGTTTTTGAATTTGTTTTTATCTTATTTATTTCACCAATTAAATTATCTAGTCTTGAATATAAGGTTGGTTCACCATTTGCTGTTATTGTTATATAATCTGGTTGCCTGTTCTTTGAAAGAAAATCTTTTATTTCCTTTAAGATTTCTTCAGGATTTGGTTCTTTATAAATATTATCAGTAGGTTTTCCTTTGCCAAGTTCACAATATAAACAATCAAAATTACAGCTTTTTTTTTCAGGACTTAAATCAATTCCTAAAGATACACCAAATCTTCTAGAAT
>DTZN01000001.1 GCA_012961365.1 Hydrogenothermaceae bacterium | reverse complement strand
CTAGTTTTTTTAGAACTTTCTTTTTCTAAAATCTCTTCCCACTGATTAACAACATCTATATCATGTCCTTCAATTTTTTCTTCTGCTTTGTCTATTTTTCCTAAAAGAGTATTAAAGTTTATCAATTAACTCATCCATGTCTTTAAAAAGCAAATCTTTAGTATATTTAATTTAATGTAATTTGAGGTTTTTCTTTTAGTAAAATTAGCATTTGTATTCTTGGAACAAATCTACGATGCTTTACTGTCTTTTGAAGCTTTTTTAACTTTTTTGCATCTTCTCTTATAAGCTCTCTCTTTATTACCTTCATAAGGGTTATTGTATCATGTGGTTTTGGTATAAAAATTTACTATGCTTTTAATATTGAGTATAATCAGATCAAGACATATGGAAAGTTAAGTTTAATGCTAGTTCACATTAATCATTTAAAATCTTCCTTTTATAGCTACTTCGCAAATAGCAATAGACTGCCTTACTCCATCTGTTAATACTCTTGCAGAAAGGGTTACACCTGTTATGTTAGGTATATTTCTTCTTAAAACAGGAAGATTTTCTTTATTTTTATCAATAAAATTTGACCTCCATTTATCTGATGGTATATACTCTGGAGGTTCATAAAAAGCTATAATCTCAACATCTTTAACATTACAATTTTTGTCAAATGTTATCAACACAGCTTCATTTCTTGTTCTAACTTTGTGAGTGTGAAGTAAAGCATATCCAACTGTCTTTCCATTTTCTTTAGCTATATAAACAGTAAATACCAAATGAGGAAGCTTTACTTTGGACATATTTTGAACTAATCTTGCTTGAGATTTAGTAAGCAGTATATTTTTCTTTATTATTTTTGCTTTGGGAAAGTTTTCTTTTAAGACCTCCTCTGGCTTTATTAATAAACCTGCTACTGAAAAATCTATAAGTAAAAGTAAAACAAAAGCTATATTTATTATCATATTTTACCTCTTTGAATTTTTTTATAAAAATATGACGGAACTGCATATTTAATCATAAAAATTAATGTTTAAGATTGTATATTATTCTATCATAAATTTTTGAAATTGAGACTAAATCTCATAGTAAGGAGGAAAAAGAATGAAAAAATTAGTTTTAGCTGCACTAACTGCTGCTACTACTGCTACAACTGTTTTTGCCCAAGGAGATAATATTATGTCTATTGAAAAGCGGCTTAAAGCCCTTGAGGAGCAAAATCAGGAACTTATTGATGAAATTGCAAACTTAAGACAACTAGTTGTAATTCCAGAGTTAGGGCAACAGCAGTTCTCAGGATTAGGTTATGCTGCATCTAAAGTTTACTTTTCACCTAAAGGTTTATCTATAGGTGGATATGGTGAGATTACATATCAAAATTGGGGAAATTCTTCAAAAAAAGATATAACAGATATTTATAGATTTATACCATATATAGGTTATAAATTTACAGACAAGATAATCTTAAACTCAGAAATTGAGTTTGAGCATGGTGCAAATCATGAAAGAAGTGGTGAAATTACTGTCGAATTTTTATATATCGACTTTCTTATAAACAAATGGGCAAACTTAAGGGTAGGTAACTATCTAATTCCTATTGGAATAACAAACCTAATGCATGAACCTATATTCTTTAATTCTGTTAATAGACCAGAAGTTGAAACAAAAGTAATTCCTTCAACATGGAATGAAAATGGAATAATGTTATTTAGTAATACTAATAATTTAGATTACCATATTGGGATTGTTAACGGGCTACATGCTACACCTAGAGGTGATGAAGTTTCCTTTTCAGAAGAAACTTGGATAAGGGGAGGAAGACAGGCTGGAGCAAAAGCTATTGCAGAAAATTTTGCAATTGTTGCAAGTCTTAATTATACAGGCATAGATGGTTTATATGCAGGAGCTTCTTTCTATAGAGGAAACTCTGGACAAGGAGAAACGGATGCTTCTGGAAATAAAATTGATGGAACAGTGACTCTTTGGGATGTTCACGTAAAATATAACTGGAAAGGATTTGAAGTAGTAGGTCTTTATACAAGAGGAACTCTTAGCGATGCAGATAAAATCTCTACAGTAAATGGACAAATAATTGCTGAAGAAGTTTACGGTTATTATCTAAACCTTTCTTACGATGTTTACCAGTTAATTGATAAAGGGTCAAGTTGGAGCCTTCCTGTCTTTGCAAGATATGAAAAGTTTGATACACATGCAAAAGTTCCATCTGGATTTACTAAAAACAAAGAGTTAGACAAGACGGTTTGGACTGTAGGATTAAACTTTAAACCACACCCAAATGTTGTTTTAAAAGCAGATTATCAGTTTAGGGATAATGCAGCAGGGGATGAACCAGATGTATTTGAGCTTGGTTTAGGGTTTATCTTCTAAAATCTCGATAGAACCACGAACTTGGTCTCTCATCTTCTTGGCATGCTCCGGCAAGAAAGACTCAATACACTTTAAACACT